>DATDSK010000212.1:0-22201 GCA_035291325.1 Bdellovibrionota bacterium
ATCGAACCCGCGACATCAGGAATCACAATCCTGCGCTCTACCAACTGAGCTATGGCCACCACTGAAAAGACTGATCTTTCTTACGTTGTCTCGGCGCGGCTGTCAACGGCTTGCCGGGAATAGTTTGACTTGACTTGCGGCTCTCGTCATCGGAATTTGTCCAAATACCGGAGAAATTTGGCCAAAGAGGAGTGAACCACATGATCACAAAAACCAGCTTTATCAGCTTGCTTGTCTGGATCGTCTTTGCGGGTGTCGCTTCGCGGGCCCAGGCTGGGGTCTTCACGATGCCCCATTTCGTCGCCCCCGGGGAGTTCTCTTTGGGAATGGAAGGCGAGTTGACCCTGACCCACGGGGCTGGGGCGGCCGCGAACGTCAAGTACACACAAGGTTTGAACGATTTGATGAATGCGACGGCGATTCTGGGAACGGGCGGCGGCCCCAGGAAGTTCCGGGCCGGTGGTAATCTGATTTTCGACATTTTCCCGGACATCGAGGGCCAGCCCGGCATCGGGCTCGGAACCCAAGCCCTCTACTATCGGCTGCCTGAAGAAGTGGGACAGCTCGAACTGACCGCAGTGCCTTATATTCACAAGACATTCATTTCAGCCGGCAATGAAATCGAACCGTACTTCGCCATTCCGTTTGGGGCCGCCTTTTCTGAAGGCCGTTATAAGGCGATTTCAAACGTGGCAATCGGCTCGATGTTCAAAAGCGTCGAGCATTTTCGTTATACTTTGGAATTCGGAATCGCGGTAAACAACTCCGATACCTATGTCACGGGAGGAGTCGCGTATTTCCACTGAAACGAGGCACCGGGCAGCCTCGCTTGCCTTGATCGTCACCGCTGTTCTGACCGCGATGAAGTTTGTCGTCGCGTTTATCTCAGGGTCAGTCGGCGTTCTGTCCGAGGCCGTTCATTCGCTTCTTGATCTCCTGTCGGCCGGACTTTCGTATTTCACGGTTCAGCATGCGATCAAACCGGCGGACGAAAGCCACGCTTTCGGACACGGAAAGATCGAGACTCTTTCGAGTCTGTTCGAAGCGGTTCTTCTGGTCGTAGCCGCTGGGCTCATCGTTAACGAAGGAATCGCGCAGCTCAATGATCCGCGCCCCCTGCAGTACCAGAACGCGGCGATTCTGGTCATTTTGTTCTCGTTAATCGCGAGTTGGTTCGCCTATTCCCATAACCTGAGGGCCGCCAAGGAAACGGACAGCAGCGCGCTGCACGTGAATGCGCTGCATTTTCTCTCGGATGTGGTTGCGAGCGTCGGTGTTCTGGTCGGCTTGATTCTCATCAAAGTGACCGGCTGGATGATCGTTGACCCGATCATGGCTTTTCTGGTCGCCGCATACATTCTCGGTATTTCGCTCAAGCAGATAGCCCACACGCTTCGTGAGCTTTCGGACGGGCGGTTGCCCGAAACCGAGATCCAGGTGATCTGCGGCATTCTGAATGAGTTCAAAGGCCACATGATCGAGGCGCACGATCTGCGGACTCGAAAGAGCGGTTCGATGCGGCACGTGGATTTTCATCTCGTCGTTTGTGGACAGCTTACGGTCGACGCTTCTCATGAGGTCTGTGATCAAATGGAGAAGAAGATCATCCATGTATTTCCTCGAACTTCGGTCAACATTCACGTTGAACCCTGCGAGGCTGACCGCAGTACCTGTCACACGAAGAAGGATTGCCAGGTTTTCTGGCGGGCCAAAGGAGGCAGAACGCCGTGACGCAGCCCAAACGACCCAGTTCGTGGAGCGGAGTCAGCCTTCCCGAACTCAAACCCGTTCGGGCGATTTGCCTGGATATCGACGAGACGCTTTCGACTTCGGGCAAGCTGACGAGCGAGGCTTATGCGGCGCTTTGGTCCCTCAAGAAGGCGGGTTTCATTGTTATTCCGATCACCGGCAGGCCGGCGGGGTGGTGTGATCATTTCGCGAGGTTCTGGCCGGTCGACGCGGTTGTGGGTGAAAACGGCGCGTTCACTTTTTTCATGGAAAAGGGTATCCGCAAACGCCTCGATACGCCTGCGGGAGAGGACGCCGCTGTTCTTCAGGCGAAGCTGAGGGCCCTCGGTGAGAAGATTCGCAAAAGATTCTCGCACGCCACCTGGGCTTCGGATCAAGCTTACCGGGAATTCGATCTCGCGATTGATATCTGTGAAGATGTCCCGACCTGGAACCGAAATGAAATCGACGAACTCCTCGCGCTTTGCCGCGCTGAGGGGGCGAACGCGAAGCTCTCAAGCATTCACGTGAACACGTGGTTTGGAAATTACGACAAGCGGAGGGGACTCGAACACTGGCTGAAGACCGGAGCACCGGGTATTTCAGCGGAATGTAAACTCGCCTGGGATGAACTTCTCTTCATCGGTGATTCACCGAATGATGAATCCATGTTCGCGAGCTTTCAGTATTCAGTCGGAGTCGCGAATTTGAGACAGTACCTGGATCGTTTGGCTCATCCGCCCCGCTGGATCACGGATTCCGAGAGTGGGGCGGGGTTTTCTGAAATGGCCGCTAAGATGGTTGCCTCACGACAGATTTAGCCTTTGATTTCTAAAACTTAACGCACCGCCTAAACTGGATTGCGTGATCCCGTCCGTTCAGCTATGACTGGCGACCATGAAGTCGCGTGTCTTACCGGGAGTTCTGCTCGCTACCCTCTTGATGCTTGGCATCGCAGGTTGTGTTCGCGATGAGGGTCCGCCCGGCGCGATTCAGGGCGAAAGCCGATCGGGCGATAGGACTCCCGATTCCTCAGAGCGGCTGATCACGATTCTCCAGACCAACGATATCCACGGAAACGTTGACAGCCAGACGACCAATTCGGGCGATGCGCAAGGGGGTATGGCGTTTTTCGGCGGCGTTGTTCGTTCCATCCGCGAAGGACTCGCCAAAAGTTTTGGCCGGAATGCCGGGGTTCTTGTTGTCGATGCGGGAGATCAATTTCAGGGAACGCTTTTGAGTAATTACGGCGAGGGCCAGGTGGTTTACGCCGCCATGAATCAGGTCGGGTACGACGCCGGGATTCCGGGCAATCACGCGTTCGACTTCGGCCCGATCGGCTGGCTGGAAGACCAGGTGACTTCCGGGACCGCTGACCAGAATCCCAAGGGAGCGCTCTATCGGCTGCTGCGGCAGTCGAACTTTCCCCTCCTGTCGGCAAATACCTACGCGCGGGAATCACTCGTTGACCTGAACGGCGAAAAAATCGTGGTGAACGGGATCGGCTGCAAACCAACGGACGAATCGCGCATTCTGGATTGGTCGCGAGCGTCTCAGCCTGACTTTATCAGACCCTACGTGCTTCGCGAAGTCGCGGATCTCCGGGTCGCGATCATCGGGCTTGATAACATTCAAACCCCGCAGACCACCACCTCCGCGAACGTCGCGGATATCTGCTTTCGTGACCAGGTCGAAAGTTATCTCGAAACCCGCAAGGTGCTCGAAGGAAAAGCCGACGTATTCGTCGCGGTCATTCACGACGGCAATTCCGACAACGAAGCGAGCGCGACGAAGTTCGCGGAACAACTGGTGCCCGCGGGAGGCACGCCGCTTGTTGACGCGGTTATCGCCGGGCATACGCATTATAAGAACAGTTTGAGCGTCAAAGGCGTTCCGATCGTTCAGTCCGGCGGAAACGGTAAAATGTTCGGCCGGATCGACCTCGTCTGGAATCAGGCGCGCAAGGCACTCGATCGCAAGAAGACGCGCTTTTATGGTGGGATTCCGCTGCTTCATCAGAGTTGCCCGCGAGAGGCGAAGGACTTCTGTACCGAAGACGGCTCTGGAGAAGTCGCTTACCAGGGCGTCACGGTCCAGCCGGACGCTTCGATTCAAGAGACCGTTGCGAGCGCTAAACGTGGCCTCGATCAGATGGCGAAGAGGAAATTGGGCATCGCTGAGGGGAAGCTTTGGGTCGATCGCGTCAAGGAAAGTCCGCTCGCGAACCTCATGACGGATACTCTCCGGGGGCTTTCGGGAGCTGAAATCGCCTTTATCAACACCGGCGGGCTGCGCACGGCAATGTTGAAGGGTAACGTCACTTACGAAAATTTATTCAGCATTCTTCCGTTTAATAATCGGGGAGTAGTCGTTGGGCCGATGCCCGTCGCGAAGCTTTTGGGGCTGTTGCTTCGCTCCGTTCAGACGTGTGGAAAGTACGGGGCCCTGATGCAGAGCGGGCTCCGGGTTGTTTTTGAACATCACTGTCCGAAAGACGTCGACGTCGATCTGAACGCCCGCTTGCTCCGAGTCGAGACGGTGAGCGGCGAAGTTCTGTTTGACGCGGAGTCGGGAGAGCGGGCTCCGGCAACGCGCGAGTTTACGGTCGCGACGCTCGACTTCCTCAGTTCAGGGGGATCGGGCTGGGAGCATTTTAAAGGCATTCCGGTTATTCGTGATCTTGGCGTGCTCAGGGAAGTGCTGACGGAACATTTTATCAAAGAAGGAGGCGGGGAAACCCGCTTCAGAGCGAAGGTCGACGGCCGGTGGTCGGAGCTGTCGACAGAAAATGGCGGAGGTCGCCGGGCAATTCGGAGGTGAATTCGACCGCCTGGCCTGTTACGGGATGACGAATGCGAATTCCCGCCGCGTGCAGGGCGTGCCTCGGCAACAGAAGCTTCGCTTCTGCTTCGGGGCTCAGATGTTTTCGTTCAAAAAACCGAAGCGCCTCGTCTTCCGAGAGTCCGTAGAGTTTGTCACCGACGATCGGATGACCGGCTGTTTCGAGATGGATCCGGATCTGGTGTTGCCGCCCCGTCTTGGGATGGCATTCGACGAGCGAAAAACTCCCGTGTGTCTCGAGCCGGCGAAATACAGTAAGTGACGGCTGCCCGCCTTCCGATTCGGGCGCAATCATCATCTTGAGTTCAATGGCGGAAACGGTCGTGCGCCGCAGGGGAGCGTCGATGGTGAACTCAGCCGGCGGGATTCCATGCACGACGGCGAGGTAACGCTTCACCGTCTGCCGCTCGGCAAACTGACGGACGAGCTTCGCGCAGACCTCGCGATCCTTGGCTAGGACGAGAATACCGCTGGTTTCCTTGTCGATGCGGTGGGCGAGAAAATACTCGCGCTCGGCCTTGAGCGGGTTTTTGTGTCCATTTGTCCGGAGGTGGACGAGGAGAGTGTTGAAAAAATAGCGGCCCGCCGGGTGCACGGGAAGGTTCGGGGGTTTGTCGATCACGAGAATCGAGTCGTCCTCGAAAAGGATTTTGTAATCGAACGAGACTTCCGGCTCCGGCTTTCGCTCCGAAAGAACGAGTACTTCATCGCCGCCGATCAGCTGTGTGCTGGCTTTGAGGCGCCCGATATGAAGATGGGGGCTCTGGTTGCGTTGAATCGAGATCGCGCCGGAGTCGATCGCGCGCTTCAGCGTCTCGCGCGAACGCTTGCGATAGCGTCCCTTGAGAAAGGAATCCAGGCGGATCCCGGTCTGGCCAGGGTCAACGTAATGCGTAACGAGATAGTGATCCTCGCTTAAATTATCGGTCGACTTCATTTTTTAATAACGTTGCCGCATGAGGAACGTGATGACCTCTTTAGCACATTTTTCACAATATCCCATCCGGGATTTCATGTGTTCCAGGGTCTGGCGGACGAGCTTTCGGCCTTCGTCCGAAATGGTGTTGTCATTGTCGGTTCCGTAAACGAGGAGGGCGTCGTGCATCGTCGTGAGCATTCCCTTCTGGCTTTCGAAGTAGTGCTTTTCGAGCTTTTTCCAGAAATCCCCGTAAACCTTGCCGTAGATGACCGGTTCACCGGGATGATCCAGGGACCAGGCGCCGATCTGAGAAATCACGTTCTGCCTGAACGTCTCGCGGTCGGCGCTGTCGGAAGGGGCTTCGACGATGTTCTCGAATTCCTCGATGAGCGTGAGATCCGGGTCCTCGAGTTTTCCGGTGATCGGGTTTTTGATCTTTTCCCGCTTGAGCAGGAAGGAAACTTGCTGAACGTAGCGTTTCAGAAAGTCCTCCCATTGAACGGAGTTATAAAGGCCCATGGCCTCGCGGACTTCCCGGTCGATGCGGTTCACATATTCGGTGCGGACCACGTTGATGAATTCGTTCGCGTCGTGATAGCCGTCTTTGATTTCCTGTTTGAGGAATTCGTATTCGGTGACGTGTTTCACGAATTCCTCGATTTCCCTGAGCACGGCGAGGGGTGAAAGACAGGGGAATTCGGTGTTCTGCGCGGCATCGTAAACGATCGATTTGATCTCGCGTGCGGAGGCGCCCATCCGGCCTTCGTAATACGGTATGTTCACGTACTCTTCCCGAAGCTTTCTGATGGCTGCTTTCAGGAGCTTCCGGTCCTCCGACGAGAGCGTCGGAAGTTCGCCCGTGTCATAGAGCCTCGCCTTGTCGAGCGGACTCAGATTCGAAACGATCGTGCTGATGCTTGGCGGATAGCTGATGCTGTTCGGCTTTTTGAGGCGGGTGAGTACCGCCCAGAGTGCGACCGTCCAGGCGATATGCGGGGCGATGTGTTTTTCGCCCGAAAACTGATGGAGCTGTGAAGCGTAAATTTCCTTTTCACCGCTCACGGAGAGGAGATAAGGCACACGGATTAGTTCAATTCTCGCCTTAAAGCTGGTGAAATCGGGGAATTCCTTGAACGCGTCCAGCTGTATCTCGTTCGTTGAGCCGAGCATCACCGTATCGAGGTGCGCGATCGCGGAACCGATGTTGACGGAACCTGTTTCGCAAGCGCCGAGCAGATATTTGAAAGTGTCGATGGGGCGCTTTAGAAGGTCACTGTACTCGATCATGCCGCGATTGCCGTCGACGAGATCGCCGGTCAGGGCAAAGAGATTCAGGCTTTGCAGCGACGCCGGCAGGGCGGAAACGCTTCGGTTGTACGTGAGCTGATGGTATTGCGCATCGACGTGCATCTGCGGTTCGATCGTGACAAGCCCGCGCCGATAACGGCGGGCGAAGTAAAACCGCTCGACCTGAATATGCGTCATGACTTTTCGGAAGTCTCCGCCGTTTGCTTCGAGAACGGCGTCGAAAATCTCGCGGCACCGGTGGCAGAGGTCACCTTTCGTCAGATAATTGGGGAGGGTTTCCCACAACTCGTCGGTACGGGATTTTCCGATCAGGTTTTCGAGAAAAGCCCGGCGATGTTCTTCGGGAATGATCAGGAGAGGATGGTCACGGAGATCGCACGGAATCCGCGCCGCGACCTCTTCGTCGGGGAGTTTCGCGTAGCTTTGAAGCGCCGCCGGCTGGGTACCGGCGTAAGCGTTCATGCCGATTCCACCTTTCGTGTAGCGCTCAACCGGAAATACCCAGTTAAACGTGTAAACCGCGCCCTCGGTCGTGCGCGAGTAGCGTTCCATTCCGCCCATGAGTGCGTGCGCGATCGAACTTTTTGCGCTGCCGTTTGGGCCATGGAGCAGGATCAGCTTGTTATTGATTTGCTGGCGCGAGAACGTTTTGAGGGCCCGGTAAATATGATTCTGAACGGCCTCCTGGCCGGCGACTTTCGGGGCCAGGCCGTCGACCGGCTGGTCGAAAAGCTTGAAGCGGAAGGTCGCTCCGCCTTCGGTCGCTTCCGGGCTTTTGTTCAAAATGCGGCCGAAGTGATCCATCATGTCGGCGAGGTATTTCGCCGAGCCCCGGGTCTGCCGCTCCGGCTGGTCCGCGAGGAGGGCTACGTATTCGTCCAAACTCAGGATCCGGTTATTCTGGTCGAATTCCTTTTTGACCGCGGTGTCGATGGAATTGATGATCTCTTGGGGCGAAAGGGGGCTTTTCTCGTGGCTCATATAAGTAAAGCTTACCTGAGTTTAATCAGAACCGCGAGTGCCGCGCGCTGGGCCGTCTCACATGTCGGCTTAACGCTTCCGTCGTCCTCTCTGTTTCGATTTCGCCTTTTTCCCTTTTTTTGCCTTTCTCGCTTTCGGGTTTTCGAATTGAAGGCGTGGGTCGGCAGAATTGATCAGGGGATGATAGACGGAGTTCCACTCCAGACCGCCGGAATTCCGGATATGCCTAATGAATTGAACGACGGCGTCGCGCATGGGGGTCCCGTCTCCCATGTTGACGCGTTGGGCTGGAACTCGTGACATCGGCCATTTCATGTCGTCGCCACCGAGCAGCAGGAAGTCGATCGTGGCGAGCGTGTAGATCTTTTCGTCCAGAATCGGAGCTCCATTTTCGATTTTCGCGCTGATCAGGCGATTGATTTCCCACGGTTCAATCCGACCATCCTGGTTTAAATCATTGGAAGGGGCATCAAAGCGGGGATCAATCAGCCGAAGCCGCAAGCCTGATATCGACGGGAAGCCGCGCGAGCCGCTCTGGGCCACCCGAAGAATCGTTTTCAGCTCGCGCCCCGTCACGCTCAGAACGACGATCGAGTTATCAAACGGCAAGCTACGAAAAACATCGCCATAGTTGATCGGCCCGGCTTGGAGCGGAGCCCGGATACCGCCCGAGTTCATCAGCGCGACGTCACTCTGGGCGGCACTCCTGATCGCGTCGGCGACGAGATTGCCGAGTTCTGATTCTCGCGTCCGCTGATGCTCAATCGTGCGCGCCGCTTGGCCGATGATCTCGTTCTTGATCAAGGCGGACTTCTCGAAACTCGATCGGAGGGCTTCCTGGGTTCCCTCGTCGGCTTCGATCATCTCGCCGTGAAAGCGCGGCGGAACGAGCGGTCCGCGTCCGTTTTTAGGCGCGGGGCGATCACCATTGCAGTCATTCTGATTTTTGAAGACCAGGGGACAAACCGGAATCGGGCCCTCGATCCTGATTCGGTCCTGCAACAAACGTTTCTGCCCGAGATGGTAAGGGAGATAGATCAGGTTGAAGTATCGGCCGGAAGCTCCCGCCTGAATCACCGGAACACCCGAGACCCAGTGGTGAACAATGCTGTGTGAATGGCCGGAAACGACAGCATCAACCGTACCTTCGGGTAATTCGCGAAGGAGCTGCACGAGTTCGCTTTTCGAATCGCAGCGCCCGAGCGGATCGCTCGACTTCCAGATGATCTGATGCGCGGGGGTTTTGCCGGGCCCGCATTTTATTCCCGAGTGTGCCAGAATGAGAACAATGTCGGCGCCTTGATCACGAAGGACTTTCGCTTCGCGCAGGGTTGTTTTCTTCAGGTCGGCGAATTCAAGCGAGCGGATGTAAGTCGGCATCGTGGTGGTGGCGGTCTCGGGCGTAGTCAGGCCGATGATCCCCACCTTCAGACGGCCGACGTCAACGATCGAGTGGGGCGCAGAATGGAGATCCGCAGGCCGCGTCTGGGTTGCCTTATCGAGAAGGTTAGCGCTCAGATAGGGGTACTTCGCTTCGCTGACCCGTGCCTTGAGCGCGCCGAGTGTGTCCGCGGAACCTGGAATCTCCGCTCCGAAATCGAATTCGTGGTTGCCGATCGCGGCCGCCTGAAGCCCGAGGTAATTGAATAAGCGCACCATGGCCGCGCCCTTTTCAATATTGCTTTCAATACTGCCTTGGAAATGGTCGCCGCCATCGAGCCATATGAAGCGGTTTCCGAACTGCTTCTGCAGTGTCTTCACATAACTCGCGAGGTAGACCGCGCCGCCGGCCTGGTAGGAAATGGAAGCCTTTCCATTAGTTTCGCGCGTTGATTGTGACTGAGGTTCAAGCGCGCCATGGATGTCGTTCGTGCCCATGATCACGATCGTCTCGAGATCGGATTTGTCGGCTACGTCCGACATTTCGAGGAAATCCATTCCAGGTTGCCGGCCAGAGCTACAGGCCGAGGAAAAAACGAGAATGCCTACGAGAAGTGAAAACGCGCGTATCGACATGCCGGAATACTGCCGAGATTTCGTTCAAAGTTCAAGAGCGCTGAACGGGGGGCGAGCCTTCGTCAGTACTTTGACGCCGGCGCCATTTGGGTTGTACGTTTCGATTATATTGAGTAAAATTCTGGATTAAGGAGATACATTATGCGCAGGATGCGCGATATATCGATTTGGCAGTGGGGACGTTACTCCGCAGTAGTCCTGATCGTAGCGGTCGCCGGCGTCGGTTCCGTGCGCGCGATCAGGATTTGGACTTCTAAACCGGATCTGCAGCGAACGGAAACTCCAAAAGAAGTGCCTTTTATTGCGCAAAAAACGACGAAAGCCGAAGCGCCCGAGGTCAGTATTTCGGCTTTGCGCGAAGTAGCCGCTCGTGCAGAGCGGCGTTTGAAAAGTTTTCCGGTTATTGGAACCGAGCTTCCTTCAGAGCAGGCTGACCAGGTCTGTAAGGCCGCCGAGTATCGTGGCTACGGAATGAAAATGGCGAAGATCAGCGCATCCGAGTGGTCCAAGTTCAAGCAACAGTACCACGGTGTGAAGAAAGAGCTGATCGCTTGGTTGCATCAGCATCGGGATGCTTTTTCACAAAAACAGGTTGAACTCATGGAAAAACAAGTCCGTGAGGTACGGATTCAGCGCGCGCCGACTCCTGAAAACCCTGATCTTGCCTGGAGAGGTATCGGTGTTTATTCCGAAGATATGCAGAGTCACCGGGTAATTCGTCTTGGTGGCGGATTCATGGAACTCGTGAAGACCCAACCCAAGCGTGCGAAATTCGAGTTGACCCGTCTCATTGCTCAAGGCTGGGCCCCCTGCGAGTTGAGCCAAGCTGAGCATCCCTGGACGCCCCTTCTGCAGTGCCTCGGCCTTGGAATGAGTGAGTCGCAGAATTGCGGCGAGGGCAGCTACTCAGAGGGAGGGTGGGCCGTTTCTTCGGCGGTGGCCGCGATCGTGGCGCCGCCCAATTGCAAAATTCCAGCTTTTAATTCTCCTCAAGCCGAAGAATGTCTGGGCAAGGTTGGTCGATCCATCGCATCTCAGGCGCCCGCGGTTATTCCGAGGGGGCCCGAACGAGCAGAGAAAGTCGCCAAGGAGGTCGCGCAATGAAGATCACCCGATGGGTACTCGGTACTCTTGTTGTCGGCATTTGCGCATCGAGTATTTCATGCATGAGTGCGCGAAATCACCCGGCGCTGGACGCGGCCCAGAACGCCCTTAAAATCGCACCATGTGTGGAAGCCTATATCGAATATCCCGGCCCGCAGGAGAAATGGGCAGGACCAGCAGGATTTATTTTGCATGTCGTTGCGCGAGAGGGGACTGCGGTTCAAGTTACGGCGACTCCGGCGTGGTTCAATACGCCGATCAAAGGCATGGACGGGATTGATGCCCCGACGACGTTGGGCCGAGCGCCTGCTTCGGCCATCGCGATGCTGAAACCGCTCGAAAGAATTGCGCCTCCGCCTGCGTCTGCGGGGCTGTCCACCGAGACAGCGCGGGGGCAGCTCCAGTTGCTTTCAGAGGCCATTCAAAGCGAAACGGAGCACAAATTCAGGGGCTGTTTGAATCCCGTGCGCGCCCGATTGATCCGAGCCGACGGAACTCTTGTTGAGAAGACCGGGTGCCGAAGCGATCTGGGCTGGCCGAGTGTCGCGAGTGAGTCGGTTCATTACTTCATGACGGCGTCACTTCTCGGACCAGATTCGGTTAATTAAGAATCCGCGAAGCGCAGAGAAATTGTCAAGGACCCTGGGGTGGGGCACTCTGTTCCGCACGCCTCGTCAAATTTGCGTTTTTCTTGCCACGAGCTTCGGCGTGGCGTGCCGAGTGCTGTTCCAAAAGCATGAACTCCCAATCTAAAGTCGCTGAATCGAAGCTCGTTGTGCCGCTTGGGCCATTTACTCTCGAATTTCGCGTCCGAGGAAGGCATCTGAATATGCGGGCGCGTAGGACTGTGCTTTTGATGCTTTTTCGAGAATTGCGCGGTTTAGTCGCCAGAATTGAGGAGTGCGGGACTATTCATCATAGCGACGGCCACTATATGAATTTTGTTCACGAAATGAAACGAGAGCTCTCGTTGCGTCAAAGTATACGGGTTCAAACCCCTCTTCAAAAGCTTGGGTACGTGATTCGGATGAGGCGACTTGAACTCGGAATGACCCAGAAAGATCTTGGGCAGCTTTGCCGTTTGAGCAGTTTTCATTTGAGCAGAATTGAGCACGGTCGGCATGCGCCTCAAAGTGAAACCCTTCGCTCACTTAGTCAGGTGCTGAATATCCCGCTCATCGCAAACAAATCGCAATTCTGACGACCGGGTGTCGGAGAGGTCTGTTTTTAAAACGGTCGGAGAGAATGCCTGGGGCTTAATTCCACTGGACGGGGACTTGGACTGGGTTATTTTCTGAGCGCTGGATTCGTACGAACCCGTTCTGTCGACCGAATTGGAACACGTCACGTGTTACTTTTACGTCCTGCGTGCAGTAATCGATGATTTTTTGGATCTGCCCGGTTTTCCACCATTCAACTGCTTGAAGGCCATCAGCTGACTTGCCGGTTCCGAGGGTTCCGCGTGCGACTGCTTCGAGTTTTAGGAATTGCTGACGCGTGAGGGCTTGCAAATCGTACATAATGTCAAAAACATCCAGATCTTTTTGAACCAGGCCATACGGCACCATAACCGGAAGGTCAAAACCACGGATGTTATAGCCCACAACCAGGCGATCGCGGCAGAGTTCAAGGAGGTCCTTCAGCTTGTTTTCTTCGAAGGAATAAAATTGGTCCGTTTTACTATCGTAGGCGCACGCAACGGAAATGCCCAGTTTGGCAATATTATCCCAGCCACCAACGTCCTGAACGAGACGCTGTGTCTCAACGTCGATTACCAGAAAATGCCGGTGTTTCAGAAAAAGACTGGAAGGGATCACATCTTCCGAAAAGGGAACGCAGCTCGCGTGTCTCCAAAAAGAGGGGTTCAGCTTGATTCGGGTCGGCGCGGCAGGGGCGGGTGAGGGTGTCATGACGCCTACACTCCCCGGAAGGTTTTTTGTTGTCAAGTGACGTGGGACTAAGCGACTGTAGCCCTTGGAAACAGGAGAACATTATGGATAAAGTCGCAGCCTCTTTGGAGAAGAACTTTCAATCCCATCTTGATGACCTAAAAAGCCTAATTAGGATTCCTTCAGTCAGTTTCGCAGGATTTCCGGAAAATGAAATGCTGCGCTGTGCCGAAGGCGTCGCGACGGTTCTGAGAAAACGCGGACTTGAGAATGTGACCTTGCTCCGTGTCGGAAACGCGGCACCCTATGTCTACGGTGAGCGCCTCCGAGTGCCTGGAAAACCCACAGTTCTTCTTTACGCCCATTATGACGTTCAGCCTCCCGGACGAGAAGAACTCTGGAAGTCTCCTGCTTTCGACCCCGTTTTACGTGACAGCCCTCAAGGACAGCGCCTTTATGGCCGGGGAACCGCCGATGACAAGGCCGGAATCATCATGCATACGTCTGCCATCGCTTCCTGGCTTGATGCCGTCGGTGAGCTGCCGGTTAACGTCAAAGTCGTTATTGAAGGCGAAGAGGAAGTGGGCAGCAATCATCTCGGCGAGTTTCTGAAAGTACATCGAAGCAAACTGGATGCCGATGTTCTGGTTCTGACCGATACGAATAATTTTGATTGCGGTGTTCCGGCGATCACTGTCGGCCTTCGTGGAATCGTCGCTCTTGAGGTTGAAGTTCGCGCGCTGACGAAGACCGTCCATTCAGGTATGTGGGGCGGGCCCATTCCAGATCCGGTAATGGCGCTTTCAAAAATGATCGGCGCCCTGACCGATGATCAGGGCCGGATTGCCGTTCCCGGTGTGCTCGAACAGGTTCGTCCGCTGAGCGAGAGCGAGGTCGCCGAATTTAGACGTATTCCCTTCGATGAAGCGGACTTTCGCAGACAGGCTGGACTTGTACCTGGCG
Organism: Bdellovibrionota bacterium; assembly: GCA_035291325.1. Taxonomy (GTDB): domain Bacteria; phylum Bdellovibrionota; class UBA1018; order UBA1018; family UBA1018; genus XYD1-FULL-55-31. The sequence continues at coordinate 13,750 of DATDSK010000212.1, forward strand.
CGAAGCTGCTGAAGGACGGTCCGTCCCCGCTTGCGCAGCTCTGGCGACTTCCGGCTATGACGGTGACCGCGATTCAGGCGTCGTCCCGGAAGCAGGCGGCCAATATCATCAATGACACGGCTTGGGCGAAGGTCACCATCCGGGTCGTTCCAGGAATGGATCCTCACAAAGTTTCGCAACAGCTTGAAGCCTTTCTGCGTTCGAAAGTCCCTTGGGGTCTCGAAGTCACGTTCAAGGGAGACGGAGGTGGAGCGGCCTGGTCGGCAAACCCGACGGGACCCGCTTTCGAAGCGGCAGACGCAGCCTTGAAAAAAGGATATGGCGTCGCTCCATACAAGATCGGCTGTGGTGGCAGTATCGGGTTTGTCGGTCCTTTTGCTGAAGCCCTGGGCGGCGCGCCGTCCATTCTGATCGGTGTGGAAGACCCTTACACGAACGCCCACGGGGAAAACGAAAGTGTTCTCGTCGCTGATTTGCGGAAGGCTTGTACAAGCGAAGCGTACTTTTTCGCCGAGCTCGCGGAACGTTGGCGAAAATAACGCGTTTATTCGGGGAGGATCACCATGAGCATCGTCGAGGAAACATTACGGTCCCAGCGACAGGTTTGGCAGGAGATTGTCGATCGGGTTTCGCGGATTTCTGTCCGGGAACTGACTCCGGAGGCGCCGAAACGGATTTTGCTTTTCGGCCTCGGGAGCAGTCATTTCGCGGCGAGACTGAGTGCGTATGCTCTGATGAGGGACCGTACGCGGGCGCGGATCCCTGTCGTAGCTTGTTCGAGCATGTCGATCGGTCCGGAGATCACGCCGGTAAAGGGCGATTGGGCGATTGCCTTCAGTCATCGTGGACAGAGTCGTGCCACTTTGAAAGCGCTCAAAATCGCGGACCAGGCAGGGGCTTTTACGATCATGGTGGCCGGGCAGGGCGCACCCGAAGCTGAAACGGTTCGTTATAATCTCCCAACCTCGCCGCAGGAAAGATGCGAGCCACACACCATGGCGGTAACTGGCTCCATTTGCGCGGTTACGACCCTCATGCTCGGGATGAAGGTCGCCGAGGAATGGGATGCATTGAGAAGTTTTCCTGATCCTGATCTCGAAGTGTATCGTGATCGCGCCCGGTCGGGGCCGTCACTCCTGCTCGGAGAGTGGGAAGGTGAATGGCTCGCTCGCGAAGCGGCTCTGAAACTCATGGAAATGGCGAGACTCCCCGTTCGAGTTTTCGGGAGCGAGGAGTTCTTCCATGGCCCGAGGTTCAGCGTTCAGAAGAGTGACTCGATCTGGCATATTTCGTTACCGAAAGACGCCCGCGCTCCTGAAATCGATGCGGCGTACCGGATTGAAGTTTCGGGAAACAGTCCGCTCGCGTTCATGCCGGCCTTGGTGGAATTACAATGGCTTGCCCTCGCCGTCGCCCTGAATAGAGGCGTTGACCCCGACCAGCCGTAACGCTGAGCTATGCGTCGCCCGGAGCAGGTGGCGCCGGCAGTGCCGTGGGTTCCATTGTATCCTGCGTCTCTCCGACGAGGCGGAATACCGAGGTCTCGTAGTGTCCGAGATGAGTGTGAGCGGTTTCGAACGCCTCTTGCGCTTTTCTCAGGCCCTTTCCGATTTCATCGAACTTCTTTTCAAAATGTTCGAAATGACGGCGCGCTTTCTTGACGTCTTCGATGGTTTTTTCCACGCCGCGAGCCATCTCGTAATATTCCTGGGCAATCGCGATCGCGTGAAGTGAGATGGAAAGCGTATTCGGAGAGACCGGAAACACTTTGAGCTTCGAAATCGCTTCGAAGAGTTCGCCATTGCGAATGACCTCGAAATACAGGGTTTCGCTCGGGAGAAAGAGGAGTGCCATGTCGGTTGTCCCGCAGTCCGGGCGAATGTACTTGGTCGCGATGGACTTGGCTTGGGTCTTCACGAAATCCGAGAGGAGGCGGCGCGCCTGCTCGAGCACGGCGGGATCCTGTGAGTTTTCAAAAAGCGGGAGCACTTGTTCGCGGGGGAACTTGCTGTCAATCGGCAGGATTTGACGTGAGAGCTTGACGACCGCATCGACCCGTTCGGTCGAGCCAGCGATCTGGTATTGGAGCTCATAGGCTCCCGAGGGAAGGAAGTCGGCCAGAAGGCGTTCCAGAGTCGCTTCGCCGAATCCGCCCCGGAGATGCGGGAGTTTGAGAAGATTGTTCAGTTCCGAAATCGACTGCCCGACCGTATTGAGCGATGCGAGCTTGAGTTCGGCTGCCTGAAGGTGTTCCTGAACTTTTTCGAAGTGCTTGAAACCCTCTTTCAAATTTTCATTCAGCTTTGTTTCGACGTTTTTCCCGATCGTTTCGAGGCGCGTTCCGACCTGCAGTTCGAGGGACTGGAATTTTGTTTCAAGAGCTTGCGTCGTCTTGAATAATCCGCTTTGCATCTCCTGACGGTTTTGGGCGAGCGTGCGGTCGGTTCGCTCCTGGGTTTCGGCAAAGTGTTTGCTGAGGCGTTCTGCGACGACATCACGCATTTCAATGTTGATGCGCGTCATCCGTTCGGTCAGTCGTTCCGAGAGTTCCATGAGCGATTTTTGAAATGATTCGGAAGAGTCGCCGCGAGCTTTGAATTGGAACCGAAGCCATAGAAATTGCAGAACCATCAGAATAAGCAGGCCGACCAGTTCGTAGTGCATGGCTATGGAACTAGCACAGCGTCGGTTATGAGGCAATTTTGATGGGGACACCGCATAAGAGTATTCGTGTTTTCGAGAACCCGATTCTTGAACGCTTTACTCACGTTCACCCGCTGACGCCCCTGGTCTTGTGGACTCCGGTCATTGCCTGGCTTTTATGGCATTCGGTTCGGGTGCTGGGATTCGGCTGGCTCGAGCTTCTGGGATTTGCCGCTGCCGGGCTCTTTACGTGGACGCTGACCGAGTATCTGGTCCACCGGTTCATTTTTCACATGAAAACCGGAACGGCTTTCCGGAAGCGGCTTCAGTTCCTGATGCATGGACTCCACCACGCCGATCCCACAGACCCCACCCGATTAGTCATGCCGCCGATGGCGGCGATGATTCTTGCCGGAGTGCTGTTCCTGTTCTTTCGCACGGTTTTGGGGGGGCAAGCTGTTCAGCCGTTTTTTGCCTTTTTCCTCATCGGGTATCTTTGTTACGATTACATCCACTGCGCGATTCATAGCTCAAATCCGCGTTTTGCCATCGGAAAGTCCTTGAAACGTCACCATATGTTGCATCACTATGTCAATGCGGCCTCCCGTTGGGGGGTTAGCTCACCGTTATGGGATCACGTTTTCGATACCATGGACTGAAGAGGCTGAATCAGAAATTTTATGCCCCGTAAAATATTCGCTGCGATCGTAGTGGTTCTTTTTCTCTATGTCACGTCGCCCCTGATTACGCCGGTAGCGATGGGCGCCGTATTGGCGGTTTTGTTGTTTCCGCTTCTGGTTCGAATGGAAGGCCGGAAAGTTCCGTCATCACTCGCGTCCGGCGTTTTGACCATCGGTATGACGATGCTTTTCCTGCTCCCGACCACGCTGCTCCTGTTTTTCATCGCGAAAAGTGGCTTTCAGCAGCTCCAGACATTTAAGGAGACGCCTAAAGGCGGGGGCGGTTGGATCCAGGCGTTTCTCGATACCCCCGCCATTCATACGGTTTTCGAGTGGATCGCCAATCGCTTTCCAGTCGGAATGCAGGAGCTGCTGGATGGGGCACAGGATCTCGTCTATAGCATTGGCCTCAAACTCACGGATCTGCTCGGGGGAGTGATGACGCTGCTGCCGGGCGCCGTTATGGCGCTCGCGGTGATGATTGTCAGTACCTATTTTTTCCTGGTGGACGGGAGAAATCTCATGCAGTTCGTCCGTAGGATCTCCATCTTCACCCCGCCCCAGACCGAGCAGCTGACGCGCACCATGGGTGGCGTTTGCCGATCGGTCATTCTCGCGTCGCTCGTCTCGGGAGCTGTTCAGGCCGTGGTTGAAATGATCTCCTGTCTCATGACAAGTACTCCGAACGTCATGCTGATCGGAGGGCTCGTGTTCATGGGGTCCTTCATCCCGCTGATCGGCTCGGCGCCGGTTACGCTTGGCGTGGCACTTCAGCAGTTGATTGCCGGACGCACGAATGTCGCCTTCATACTTTTTATTACGGCCATCATTGTCGCGAGCCTGGATAATTTTTTGCGGCCGCTCGTACTCAGGGGCGCCGCCAACCTGCACCCGCTCCTCGCGTTCGTCGCGGCATTCGGAGGTCTTCAGACGCTCGGAGTGCTCGGAATTTTCCTGGGCCCGATCGTCGCGGCTATGTTCATCGCGATCGTTCAGTTGATCGTAGACGAAGTTTCGACGGCCCGAAAGGCGCGTTAGCCAAACTTAGCCGACCGCTTCGTCCCGCTCGTGCTCTTTGACCGCATGGATCGAGTAATGGTGAATGAGGCTCGACAGGTCCGAGGCGTGCTCTTCCTCCTTCGCCAAGATGGATTCAAGCAGGCGGCGAGTCGTCGGGTCGCGATCCGCGAAATACCGGATCAAATCGCGATAGGACTCGATGGCGATTCGTTCTGAAACGAGATTGCCCTTGATCATCTCGACGAGCGTCTTGCCTTCGATGTACTCGGCATGGCTCCTTTGAAGCAGGGTCGCCGGGTTGTAATCCGGGCTTCCACCCAGTTCCTGGATGCGTTCGGCAATCTGATCGGCATGTTCCTCTTCCTCCCGGGCATGCTCGAGGAATTCCTCCTTTACGCCGGGAGATTGCAGTCCGTCAGCCATGATGTAGCTGAACTTGTACCTGAGAGTGCACACGATCTCGGTTGCCAGCACTTCGTTCAGAAGCTGAAGCGTGGTTTGCACATCACCCTCATAATTTGGCGTCACCGCGCCATTTTCGAGGTTCTTGCGGGCCCGATCCCTGATTTCCTGCACATTTTGTAAATTCATCATGCCGATCGGGTTTGCAATTTTCAGGCAATCGGGTTCATGACGCCGGTTGACAGGAAGACGGTATTTTTGGTTGAATCGTGCCATGGCAAAAACACCGAGCAGCAAAATAACGACAAGCAGTACGGCCGAGTATTTCTCGAAGAATCTGCAGCAAGTCGGGTTTTCATCCCAAACGAAAGCGGTACTGACAACGCTCAAGGAGGCGGTCGATAACGCGCTCGATGCCTGCGAAGAAGGGGAGATTCTCCCGGAAGTCGCCGTTTTCATCGAGAAGGTCGGTGCAGGGTCGATCAAGAATTCCGATCAGATCCGCGTCAGGGTCGAAGATAACGGGCCCGGTATTGACGCCGATGACATTCCGAAGGTTTTCGGCGAATATCTCGCTTCGTCAAAATTCGGCCGCGGCAGGTGCTCCCGCGGGCAGCAGGGAATCGGTATCTCGGCCGCTACCACTTGGGCGCAATTGACGAGCGCGAGTGGCGCTCGCATTATCAGCAAGACCGCGAGTATGCGAAAAGCGATTTCGTGCGTCGTTGAAGTCGACATCAAGAATAATCGCGGTTTGATGAAGGATCGCGAGACGATCGAATGGGATCGCCCGCACGGTACTTCGGTCGAGTTCATCGTTGATGGAAGGGTTCAGTTGAACGGCGATGCGGGCCTCCTGAATTATCTGAATGGCACCGCGCTCGTGAATCCGCACCTGACTCTCCATTACAAGCTTCCCGATCTCGAACTCCATACGATCGAACGCGTCAGCAAGGAGATTCCCGAGATTCCGGATGCAACCGAGCCGCACCCGCACACGATGAAATTGGGAGAGTTCATCGCGCATTCGCATCTTTTCGGACGGGTGAAGACCGCCGTCTGGCTTAAAAAAGGTTTTTCGCGCGTTCATGACGGGGTCCTCGAGGAGCTCGTCAAAGGAGGCGTGAAGCGCAACCTTCTCGAAAAATCAGTCGATTCCCTGGTTGAAGGTGAATTCAAGGACCTTTTCGTCGCGATTCAGAACATGAAACTGATGGCGCCCTCGACGCGCTCCGTGCTGTCGATCGGCGAAGAATCGCTTGCCAAGAGCATCAAGCGGCTCGGCGCCGTGGATTTTTTCTCGGTCGTCTCGCGAAAGCCGACGATCTGCGATTTCAAACCCGTTCAGGTCGAAGTGGCCGTTGCACGGCTCGAGGAACGATCGATGGAACCGGATGCGCAGGTCCAGGTGCTTCGGTTCGCCAATCGTGTGCCCCTTCAGTTCGATAAGGCGGCCTGCGCCATCGTGCACGCGATTGAATCCGTTCATTGGCGGACCTATGGGCTCGTTCAGCCCAAGGGCGCGATTCCGCAGGGACCCTATATTATCGCCGTGAGCGTCGTGTCGCCGTTCATCAAATTCAAGAATGCCTCGAAGGAAACCGTCGACGCCTCGGAAGAACTCGTGGAAGAGATCCGGCGGGCGTTGATCCAGGCTGGACAGCGGCTTTCGAAGCACCTCAGGCGCGAGACCAAGGCGAACGAACTCGAAGAGAAGCTTCGGCATATCGAGCAGTTCTGTCCCATTCTGGTCGAGGGCCTTTGCCGGATCACAAAGGCTCCGGAGACCAGAAAAAAGAGAGCCGAAGACGGCCTGATCAAAATCCTGGGCCGCGACACGCACATGGCCAAGAAAGAACTCGCCGAGGCGCACGCCGTGCTCGAAGCCCAGCAGGAAGCCGAGACCCAGGCAAAACAGCTCGTCATGGATCTTCAGAATTGAAACAGGTGAATCGAATGACAACATCAAAAACTACTTCATCGAAACGGCTCGGAGACGACGCGATTCCGAAACTCAGCAAGGAACTGTGCAGCCGGTTGCTGACCGACCTCGAAAGAGCGAAGCGCCCGGTCCTTTACGCCACGAAGTGTTCACTCGACAACGCCCGCTACAACCAGAAGGTGGGCTTTCTCACTCCGGGACCGAAAAAAGTCGCGACGGAACTGAATGTGAGTTCGGTCAAGAAAATGTCGCGTGCGATTTTCGTTCTCGAGGTGCTCTTACGGAATCTCGAAACCGGCGCCGTGAACACGAAGCGCGAGCTCTATTACATCAGCAAAGGTGAGATCAAGCATAACCCCATGCTGAAGCCGCTGGATTTCGCCGACCAGAACGAATCGGATGACATCATCGATTTCATCTGCGAGATGCTGGAGTGTTATCGCGAGGAGCTGAACTGTTATGCCAACGATCGCGGCGGTCAGACGTACTCGCAGCAGCTGGTCGTGACCGAAACGCTGCCAGACGGCGACAAGGCCGTCGTTGACCTTTCCAAGCTTGGAACAACGCCCTTCCAGCCGAAGAACAGGCCGCAGAACCTGAAACTCTCAGCTCGCAAGCCGATTGATTTCTGTCTCATCGTCGAATCCGAAGGCACGGCCAATACCCTGGTGGCGAATGGATTCACGAAACGTCACAACAGTATTTTGATGGGCGCGCAAGGCGTACCGTCAAACGCGGTTCGCGGGTGGTGTAAACTCATTCAGGATCAGCTCAAGGTTCCGCTGTACTTTTTCGGAGATCTTGACGCGTACACGATGCAGAATATCTTTCGAACCCTGAAGGCGGGCTCGGCGGCGAGTTTGATCCGCAATTCCGATTATTCGGCTCCTGACGTTCATTTTCTCGGTGTTCTGCCCGAGGACATCAAAAAATATGACCTGAGCGATTATCCCGTCAAAGAGAACGATGCCCAGGAAGTGCGTGCGCTGAAAAAGGCGCAGGACGCGCTTAAGAACGACCCTTTCTTTCACGACAAGCGCAACAAGGGGCTTTCGCAGATTCTCAAATGGCTCCTCGAGAACAAACGCCGATGTGAGCAGCAGGCCTATTTTACGGTTGATCCGCGCGATCCTACGATGCCCGAAAAGATCATCGTCGATAAGATCAAACGCGGGAACTTCGTGTAAAGGATCGCCGCTAAAAGCGGAAGTTCAGACCGAGTCCCAGCGCGGGCGTGGCTACCCCGGCGTCCGTGGCCGCCGTAATCAGTGCCAGGGAGGCGGTTGGGGCGATTCCATCGATGAGTTTTTCTTCTTCACTCTTCTTGAGGCCGAAACCGAGCGCCGCCAGAGTGTTGACCCCGCCTATGAAATAGAGGGACGTGCGGAGTTCGCTTTGCGAACTGGTAGCCGCGCTTAAAAAATTCAAGGCTGCGGTGAGCGAATGCGTAATCACGCGGATTCTCCGGACTCGCCGGGCACGTTCGGCGTTCTCATCGAGAAAAATTCTGGCAAGGTTGTCTTTTTGAGGTGCCGTGAGATTGGGAACCCGGTCGATAATACGTTTGTACCGGGTATAATCATTGTCGATGAGAACAAGATACGAGCCGTAGCCAATCGCCGCGACTCCCAGCGTTTCACCTACGGTGTAGATGACGCGCGCGAATAGGTCCGTGGAGAGATAATAGGCCGGGATAGAAACCGTGAGGGTCACGGCGCCGCTTAAGATGTACGCCCATCCGGTCTCCCGATCGTCAGTCGAAATC
>DATDSK010000213.1:0-27665 GCA_035291325.1 Bdellovibrionota bacterium
CCACGCCCGACAGAATCCCCGAGGAAGCGGAAGTAAGACTATTCAAAAACTGCTCTCGCTTGAACGGCTTCGGGGGGCTAATCCCGTTTCCGCTTGCTTCGATGTATTCACCGGTTTTGACGGGTGTGCCGCCACCGCTCAGTAATCCGCCCTCATCAGCGGCGACTTCGACCGTTCCCTCCAAAGTATGGATCTGCGTTGCGAAACCGCCCGGATCAACGCCGACCACGAACTCAGTTCCACGCACGCCCATGACCGCTGCCTTCGTGCGAATCACGAAACGGGGTTTCTTGGGCACAATATCGCTCGGCTTAAGTTTCGCGACCGAGCCCCTAACCTGCCCCGAGTGGAGTGAATTGTTCTGCGTGCCCCCGGCACGTTCCTGAATCTCGACTCGCGAGTCGGAATCGATCGCGAGAAGCGATCCATCGGGATAACTGATCGTGACCGTGTTCGAAGGACCGGTTCGAACCGTCGAACCATAACTGATGTCATGACCTACCGCGAGTTCCCGCTCCCTTTTTGATCCGGTCGCGCTTACGAAGACCGGCCCGGTTCCGCCATAAGAGATGACGGACGGGAGAAGTCTTTCCGCAGCGGAGACCGGAAACCCCGACGTGAGTTGCACGAGAATCCCGAATGCCCCGATCCCGAAGACAAACGAACGCGCTGAATTGGTCATAATTCATTTATCGCCGCTTTTGTCTGAAGGAGGTACGAAAATCGCGGTTTATCTTTTGGTAAGAGCCGCATTAAAGAGCAGGCTGGAGTAACCATCCGTCCAAAGATGCGAGTAGCGCGCCTGGCCCGACGGCTCGATTTTGATATCGAATGCGTTGAGCACGTCGCCGGTCTTGAGATAAAACTGAACGGAATCGTTTGTGATCGCACCGACCTGCTCGCGTTTGTGATCACGGTGACGCCAAAGCTTCCCCGATTCGATTCTGAACTCCTGTTTTCCCATGTTGATTTCAAGCTGTGCGCCGCAATGGAAATAGCCGTTTTCAATCGTGAAACTATCCTTCGTTTGTTTCACGTCATATCGAAAGGAAGAGCAGCCGGCCGTTCCCTGCGCCTCGCGATGGATATACATATTGACAGTACCGGAGCCTTCCCAGCTCCCGCTGAAAAACTCCGACGAATCCGCTGCTTCAACCGTTCTTCCGAAAGTACTGTGGATAAGAACGAAGAAAACAAAGAACCCGTACTGCATCATACCCCTCGATTTCGAATTAGAAGCAACGGGCCCAAGCAACTACCCAGGCGCCAAAATCATTGAAGCCTCGGCATTCAACGTATGCTCCCGGCGCAACATACCAGCCGCACGCGGTATGGGTGTACGGATTACCATACGTCCAACACCTGATCGGCATGCCATTCGGGCACATGGTTTGGGCTTGGCAATAGTTGTAGGAATAACCAGAGGTGGGTGGATAGGCGGGGTATCCGGGATAACCCGGGTGAAACATTTCAATTTCCATCTGAGAAGATGCTGCGAGATCTTCTGGTCCCTGAGCCCACGCCACTGGACTCATGAGGACAACCGTAAGAAGAACGGAACCCAAAAACGACAGTTTTGTCATAAAAAACACCCCTTATTTAAGCCGGTTGAGGTCTATTTAATTCGTGCAAATTAGTCAACAATAATTCACGGTAGCTCTCTCTCGACCTCAAACCATCGAATCGAGTTACACCCCGACCCCTCGGGCATCTCCTCTTGGGGAATGCAGTCCGGGCTTGTTTCGGGACAGGTCAAGCGAAGATGCATATGGTCGGCATGATTTTTATAAGGACGCAATCGCCTGAGCACTTGAATCGCCGACTCAACTTCATCTTCGCTTGTGACCGTATAGCCGGCGTAATGGCAAAGCGCCTCTTTAATTTCGGGAGCGACAAAGATCCGGTTCAAGCGTCCTGAAGAATGAACAATCTGAAAAAAGCGCCAGTTTCGTTGAAAATCAAAGTTACGAGTAACCTTGCCCTTCACTACAAATGACTCCTGAAACCCGTTTGGGATACTGGGGTCCTGCTCTTCGTAATTCATTCGAAGGTAAACGAGATCAACGTCCAATCCATTTTGATGACTGGCGTGTCCAGAAACGAAGCCCCCGCGTTCGGCCGAAAGATCTCCCAATTGAAGCCTCTCTCCCTCGGGATAGGCTTGAAAAAGCTCCGCGGCAGATTTTTTGAGAATGTCGATGAGACCACTGGAACCATAATAACGGTTCCGATAGTGAAAAAGGTGGGTGAACCCTTCCCCTTCGCGCGGAAATACCGAAGGATTCGTCAGAGTCCCCTTCGAATATGAACCAATCACCTGTCCGACGGGCTCTTCGAATGAGAAGAACGGAATCTCCGAAAACCCGCACAGAAAAATGACACTAAAACTCGCGGCCAGAACACGCGTGGATCTGAGTGTGATGAACATCCAAGCCCCCCAAAAACGTAGCCTCTCGTAACATAGAAGACGCGACGAATCAAATTTAGAGACGGGTGTGTCCCTGGAGACATCGTGTGTTGAGAAAGACGCTCTCATCGCCTCTTTTCAGCTGTCTCTTCCTGCGACAATTTGAACAAAAATCAAAAGCGCACACCATTGAATTAATTAAACAATTTCGTTTCAGAGGTGGCACTCCAATTGCGATCACTCAAATATAATGTCGAACAAATGCACTTGGATCAGCTTCGCCCTCATCGCCTCGATTCTCCCCTTGGCGGTCCCCTCAGCCCACGGGAACGCGAAAGTTCGCGCGGCTCTCGCGAGAGAACTCAAAGCACAAGGGCTGCGGCTTGGAGATCAGATCTACATCCGTGTGATCAAGAAACCCGACGAACACATGCTGGAAAAAGCACAGGACGAATCATCCGGAGCCTACATTTACAACGATGGCTCAAGTGAACACTGGAGCAAGAACACCAAAGGAAAACCGCGCAAATACAACAGCTGGATGGGCAGACTCCAGGCCTACGTACGATCCGCAGACGGAAAATACCGCATTTTTAAAACTTATCCCGTTCGAACCTATACAGGCACTCTCGGGCCCAAAACGCGCCAGGGGGATGGCCAGACGCCCGAAGGATTTTACCAGTTCACGCGGTCCAACCCTTATACCCAATACGTCCGGTCCTTTGATATCGGTTACCCGAACGCGAAAGATCGAGCGCTGGGGCACACAGGCTCAATGATAGCGATCCATGGCACAAAAAGAAGCGACGGCTGCCTTGCGATGGGTGCGGATATCACTGAAATCGACGAACTCGTCCGCGCGTCGCGGAGAGCTGGACATAAAGTCCCGGTTCATATTTTTCCCTTCGAGATGACGGACGAGAATCTCGAGAAATTTCGTTCGGACAAGAATTTCGGCTTCTGGAAGAAGGAACTCAAACCCGTCTATGATTTCTTCGAAGATCAAGGACGTCCACCCAGGATTTCAGTCAAGCATGGCACCTACAGACTGGCGGAAAAGTCAACGAGACCCAGGAAACAGATTCGTAAAATCGTTCACAAACCAGCCCCGAAATATGATGAATTCAGTGTGGGAGCTCAGCTCGAACGCGTCAGAAAAGAACTTGAGGACGAAGCTCAATCGCCCTGGCTGAGGACGCCCCAGAAGCCCTTGATGTGCCAAGACCCGCAACCCCGGTTGTTCGAAACCGAATCGGAGTAAATCGATCCGAAAACGTTAGCACTCGTCCAGACTCGTGGGCTGACAAAATCGTCAAGAAGACACTTTTCAATGACGATAGGTCAGTGAAGAGAAGCAAGATTCATGAACTCAACACAATATTCAGCGGAGCGATTCCTAATCGCCATACTGAAAGAGGATCGGGACACCGTGGCCCGGTACCTTTTTAACGGCTGTGATCCGGCGGGCAAAGATGCTCGGGACCGACCAGCGCTTTCAATCGCACTTGCCGCGGGCAAAGAAGAAGTGGCCGAGCTTCTGATCGCCAGCGGTGCTGATATCAACGCCCGGGACAATACCGGCGTGACGCCGCTCATGATCGCTGCCGCAAAAGGTCTCATGAAAAGCCTGGGTCTCCTCGTGCTCAGTGATGTCGATATTGAGGCCGTTGACCGGGCAGGCCAAACGGCACTGATCCAGGCCGCAAAACGAGGCCACCAGGATGCCATTTCGTTCCTGGTCTCGAAAGGCGCCGCTATCACGACTAAGGACTTCGCGGGAAACCTTGCCATTCATTATGCCATCCGCGAACGTCACGACGAGATCGCCCAGATCCTGATCGCCGCGGGAAAGGACTTGGACCACCCCGATTCCGAAGGTTTTTCAGCACTGGCTCTCGCGGTCAAGAACGACGACGAGGCGATCATCAAAGCCCTGCTCGATTCGGGCGCGAACCCGAACGCGCGGAACACAAAAGATCGCGTCGGCACCTCTCCCCTTTTGATCGCGATCGCGAAAAAGAACAAAAGACTTGTGCAAATCCTTCTCTCGCGCGGGGCGGACCCAAATCAGGCGGATTCAGACGGACACACCCCGCTGATGGTCGCGGCCTTCAAGGGCCTGGATACGATTACCGACCTTTTGATCAAAGCCGGGGCTGATCCGAATGCCCAGGACAATACCGGGCAGACGGCACTGATTATGGCCGCGAGCAAAGGCCATCAGCTTGAAAAGTTCCTTGTTAAAGGAACACAGGAAGAAGAAGTCAAAATCGTGATTCAAGGGCAGGGTGATCTCGCGCTTCAAACGGATGAAGCGTTACGCGTAGCTGGGGATGGAACTCCGCTCTCTGACGAGGCCATCAAAGTATCCGGTGCAGGAATCGCGGAAAAATACGGTGAGGCGATCTGGATCAAAGGTGCCCACGAAGATACCGTCGACAAGTCCAAGTTCGTGATCACAGGCGTCGAGAGCAATTACGAAAGCGTAGTAAAACTCCTTGTTAACCTTGATGTCGAAGTGGATGCCGCCGACAAGACCGGCCAGACAGCCCTGATGAAGGCGGCGGCACTCGGACACAAAGAAATCGTTCAAGTTCTAGCCGAGAGCGGAGCCGATCTCGAAAGTCACGATTCAGATCACAATACCGCGCTGACACTCGCCCAAAAACGAGCGCACCACGAGGTCACGAATTTCCTGACCGAAGCTGCCGGAAAAACCCGGGTTTCGCGCGCCGCATGGAAGCTCCACAATCTCAAACCGAATGATCCTCAAACCGTAACCAAACCCTCGGATGCCGCGCGCAAGGCGATGGTCAACACTTCTCGCGACCAGTCCGGTAAAACCGTTCTGATGCAGGCCGCTGAACGCGGCGACCTCAAGACCGTAAGGGAACTTGTCGACAATGGCGCCGACGTGAACGTCAAGGACTTCCGCGGTTACACGGCCTTGATGTTTGCCGTTTCTTTTGGAAAAAATGAAACGGCGGAATATCTCCTCAAGCACAAAGCATCTGTAAACGTTAAAACGCCCGATTCAACAACCCCACTCATCGTCGCGATCACAAAGAAGGATGCGAAACTCGTCAAAACCCTGATCAAGGCGGGCGCCCAAGTCAATGTCAGAATCAAAGGGATGTCCAGCCTGATGCTCGGAATCGCGACAGGCTCGCTCGAGATCGTCAAAGAATTGATCGCGGGCGGTGCTGACCCCAAAGAAAAGAATCATCGCGGTGCCGACGCCTACTCGTTCGCGATCGCGCAGGACAAAAAGGATATTATCGTTTTTCTCCGCGAATACCGGGAAAACTCCGAAAAAGCTGCAAAAGCCGGCAACAAAGGCAAGAGGACCCCATGGAGAGCGTGACCCACAACACAGCAGTCACGCATTCCTGTCTTCGCACGATCGAGCGAAAACATTATCAGATTATCGAACTCCTGAGCGGTTTCGAGACGAACGGAACCAAAGCCCTCGAACCGGTCATCAATAAAATCCTGAGTAATCCGAAACACGCGGCCCTGAACTGTGCCGGAGTTCTCGAGATGCCCGACGATGTTGTCGAGACCATCCACTTTCTCGACCAGCAGCTCAAGTCCGCGGGAAAGAAAGTCCGATTGGTCTATGTTGATCAAAAACTGCGGACACAGCTGAAGAGTTCGCGATTCGGCGCCTTTCTGATCATTTCTGAATTCCTGCCCGCGCTGGACGATTTCGCGTCCGAAGAGACCGACGTTTCGAGCAAGCAATTCATCAAGGCATTCGTAAACGCAACGCTTCGAACCTTCTATGTTCAAGCGAAAGTTCAGTGCCGCCGTGGCGACATCTTTTTGAAGAAGGACAACCAGAACGAACTCTTGGGCGATATCGCGGGGCTTGTGAAGGTGACCACGAAAGCGTTTCCTTATGCCGTGATTCTCTCCTTCCCGAAGAACACTTTTCTTAAACTCATGAACCGCCTGCTGGGCGAGTCCTACTCTGAGATTTCGGCCGAAAACCAGGACGGCGCGACTGAATTCATGAACATCATATTCGGGCAGGCGAAACTTGTTCTCAATCGGACGGGCGCCGACGTGAAACCACAGGTACCCACGCTCAACGTCGGCCGCGATATGGCCGGCCTCCTCTTCGAAGACAGCAACGACTTGGTACGTCTGGATAGCGGCAAAATGATCGTCCTCCCGTTCGAATCGGAAATCGGACAATTCTTCATTGAAGTATGGGTCCCGGCGGCCTTCCGGTCGATACTGCTCTAACCAACGCTTCTCGCATGAGGAGAGCCTGGACAGCCAGCCGGCGTACGATGTTCTGGCTGCTCCCAACGGCTAACTCCTGGCGTGGCCCAAACACTGCTAGTGCTAGTGCTAGTGCTAGTGCTAGTGAGTCTGGGAGAGGAGGGAATCAGATGCAATTAAAGAGTCATGGTTTTGACCACAATTCAGAAATCCCGCGCCGCTATAGTCAAGAAGGCGAAAACCGGTCTCCTGCACTGGAATGGACGGGCGTCCCAGCCGGGACTCAGGAACTCGCGTTGATTGTCGACGACCCGGACGCGCCGAGCGCCGAGCCGTGGGTTCACTGGGTCCTTTATTCACTGTCGCCCAGTAGCCATTCCCTTGCTGAAGGAGTACCGAATCGCGATCACCTGGAAAACCCGAAAGGCGCCAAACAAGGAGTCAACTCTAGCAACCAGATCGGTTACGCTGGGCCTATGCCGCCAATAGGACACGGCTCGCACAGGTACTTCTTCAAACTTTACGCCCTCGACACGAAACTGAACCTGAACCCCAGAATGACCAAGGAAGCCCTTCTAAAGGCCATGAAAGGCCACGTACTCGCGGATGCTGAGCTGATGGGACGGTACAGGAGGGGGTAAAACGAATGAGAAGTTGTATAGCAGCATGAGAGTCTTTTGCCACTTTTAGTAATGGATCAATCAGATCTTTCCGAAAAGCTTTATGGGAACGTAAGCTTTGATGAAGAAAGATGCGATTCAACAAATCACTTTTGGGCGACACAAAGCAATTCTCAATAGCTGCGCTGAACACCTGGCCAGAACTCGCCACGAAGCCGCATTACTTGGTAACGCAATAAGCGTCCGTGCGAAATGGGCATTACTCGCAGCAGTCTTTGTCCCCCTCGCGATCATTGCTTCGGAAATAATTGGATCCGAATTCACTCTTTGGGGACGAGCAGAACCTGAATTACGATTTCCGCGAAATGGCTGGCAAGTACTTTACGAAGATCCATGTATTCAACGCCCCTCCTGCTCAACCGGGATTTTAAATGACATTAATGTTTCCAAACTCCCAACTCGCCTTATAGGCAAAGAACACTCGAGTCATGTTGACTCTTTAATTGGAAAATCATTTTGGCTGATCCGTTCAGTTCCAAAAGCCGAGCTCTTACACGCAGCGCAACTTGGCGCCAACCATCTCGTCTTGGGATACATCGGGGGGAGCTATGAACTATATATTAACCGGAGCCTGACCAAAGCTGCCCATTACGCTTCTTCGCGGCTGCCCATCGTCTTCCCGCTTCAAGCATCTCTATTTGCTGCCCCATCACTAGAGATAGCCCTTCACATTTTTCACAACGCTAGCTCAGCGTACCCAGACTACCTCGGCGGCGCATCCGGCGAAGGCTTTGCCACAGCAACGGTGGCGGAAAACTACTCCCGCCTCAAACTTTTTCGTGCAGAAACACGTCCGTTCATCTTCTTTTCTCTGAATTTACTATTGGCAATTCTCTTTATTGCTCTCTGGGCACCAACAAAAAGAAAGCAAGAATACTACTATTTAAGCATCTATTTACTAATTCATGCATGGATTCAGTTCTCGTTTTTAGACATCGTCTTTCGAGCCCTCGGGAGCACGTTGACCTACGGGCTAGATGTTGTCCTTAGATTTTACGAAGGGGCATTTGGAGCACTCCTAGCACTTGCGTTTGCCAGAACGCGGAGAGACTATTTCAAATGGGGTGTACCCGCTGCCATAGCAATCCCACTTATCCTCATTGTCTTGAATTGCAGCAATTCAAATAGACTTTTCATTTTAAATTCCACGATAGGGACATATTTCGTTCCATTTGCCTACATTATCGGGGTCTTTGTCTGCCTAATTCAAGCCGCCCACCTTTATACGACGGCAAAACTACGACACGCGATCAGAATTCGACGGCTCAGTTTGTTTGCATTATCGATGAGCATTCTGGTCTGCCTTTATGTCTCAAACGCTCATGGAATTTCATCGGCAGAACATTACGTTTTTTGGTACCGTCTTGTTCATTTTCTTCTGGTGCTAGGAATGGCTTTGATTGTAGCGAGCGATTATCGCGACCAGGAACTCGCAATCGAGAGAGCGCCAGAGACAGTTTATCATCGCGAGCTGCGCAACAGTTCTGCAGCGCAAATCAACGGCTTCATGCTGACTGTTGATCTTAAAAAATCCGAACTCTATTTTAAACAACGGGCAGCCCTAGAGCAGGAAAAAAGCCTTGTTACAATGTGGCGCTCTCTGGTCTATTCTGCACTGGATGAGCATGGGGGCACCGCAATTATGTGGCCAGGCGACCAGGTAGTCGCAATATTCGATAGTGCCAGAATCGTTGACCCTGGTTCCGCTGCAGTCCGTGTTGCCGAGACACTTGTTCGGAAAGGATCAGCACTGACTCAACAGCTCGCGAATGAAGGGCGTCTCCCCTTTGGGGCTGCTGGATTCCTTGTACGTGCCGCGATAGTAGATGCCGTAATCAGACCGACTTATGAAAAAATTGAAGGCCGTGAATTCCCAGCATGGGAAGAAGCAGGCTCAACAATGCCCTTTGTCGAAAGCTCGCGGCTACTTGAAATGGAAAAGCAGATTGAAAAAGAACGGTTCGGTACCGTTTCTCGAAACCTCATTGTTATAAAGAAAACACAAGCATCGATTGTGACAGCTCTCAATTTGGGTTGGGTCGGATTTGAGGTTCAGAAAGCCGACAAGCACGGTTCGAAGTACGAGCTTGCTATTTTCGAACCATGATCAGCAAGGCTCGCGATCACAGGCAACCGCGGCTGGCTTGCCGGTAAGCGCAGTCACGACCTGCAGGCCAGCAACAAGGGATGCAGCAATGAGAACAGCGATAACGAGTTGCTTCATATGTACCTCTTGCAAGGCTTTATTGCACACACAAGGCCAAACCGCGAGAACAACCCTCGCACTGATTCTCGACCGGAAGCTATTGAAACTCAATGAGACCTCCACTTCTCGAAAATCTGAATGTGAAAATCACCGCCTGAGCCCCTGTACACCAATAGGACACCCCACGATTACCAAAGTTCAATTTGCCCGAAAACTCCTTTTATATCAGTCTCGAAAGCCATGTCACATTTCTGACATAGGGTGCAAACTTTTTAGACAGGCCCAACACTCTGCCGAGTACCTCGAACCATACTCTCTAAAGTTCCAGACGAATACACATCAGCTGGCACAATCATTATCGGCACAGCTGAAACGAAAGGTTTCGGCAAAATACGAATACCTAGTCGACCACAATCTTCGAGAACCGCAGCTTCATCAAATCGACTCGTCACCAGAACACTTTGCTGCGCAATACCCAGGTCTTCGATAAGACTTATCCCTGTTTCAGCACATCCAGAAAACTCAAAATCAACTAAGAATCTTGTCCTCTCCACTAACAACGCATTCTCCATTACCCACTTCTTCAGCACATCCGGTCTTGAACAATCAACTATTTCTGCATTTAAAAGCCCGCATTCCTTTGCAGAAAATCGTTTTCGCCAGAATGCGTGAATGCAAGAATCATCATCAGTAACGATGATATGCCCTTCGGATGGAACCTCAAGTTCCTGCAAAAACCAATTTGGCGGTTCAGCTTTCGGCAAGATTATTGAAACGGTCGTCCCCGTGCCCAGCTGAGATTCAATCTTCAATACACCTCCCCACGCGCCAACCGCTCTCCGGGCATGATGAAGCCCAAGACCAGAACCGTTTAACTTTCCGAAAGTAACGCCAGGCTCTGCAAGACGAGGAAGTAACTCATCCGGAATTCCTACACCACTATCGATTACCTTAATTAAAATTTTTCGCTCTTGCTGAAACAGTTGAATTAGAACTTGGCCGCTCCCTCGTATTGCCTCGACAGCATTATCGATAAGATTGGATAATACACGCTTAAATTCCGCAGCCCTAACCTGGCAAAAAAGGCCGTACGTACCAGCCATTTCTTCGTGCTCTATCCGAATTTCTGCCCGCGAAGAATACTGTAATCTTTTTTCGGAAAGCAGTGTCTCGATAAGATTGGCAACATGTTCTATAAGGACGCCCTCATTTTCCCGTATGCAGTCCTGAGAACCCACTCCCGACACCACGGAGCCAGTCTGAATCAGCTGATTAGCAATATCTCTAATTCTACCCGCTACGTGCCGTAATATTTTTCCTTGTTCACCATTACGTGGCTCAGAGGTATTCGCGACAGAGTCCAACGCGGCCAAGGGCGATCGAATGTCGTGAGCCAATTGAGCAGCCAACTTGCCCATAGCATAAAATCTTGACTCCTCTTCGATTCTTTTCCGAGCCTTTTCCAGTTCCAACTGAATACGCCTTCCCACCTGCTCCTGATATTCGAGCGCCTTACGACGTTCTTCTAAGAGCTCATTCTGCGAACGCACGTAATTTCTCAAAGCGAGATGCTTTGTCGCATTTATCCGCGCCACAACGCTTCCTACGGCGACGCCCGCTATAACGAGACTAAAATTATCTACGAACCCTCCAAGAGAATTCACCATCGATCGGCTTTTGAAAAAGAGTGGCACTAAAATAGGGACGAGACTAATCGGAAGTATCCTTGTCAGCCAGGCATTGAATGATCCGCGAAAAGAGAGTGCGACCATCAGGAATATTATCCCCGTATAGCTGTAGAACTCCTTACTATCGGAAGCCTCCAAAGCACCGTGCGAACCCTGGATGTAGAGTGAAGTAATCAAAAAAATGGTATCTATGTGCTGATAACCCTTTTCCCTTCGAAAAATCCAGAGCACCAAGCAGGCAGCCCCTAAAAGAACCGCGAACACTCTCGTAAATAGAAGCCAATAGAACCAATCAACCCCCTCATATTTGAAGGCACTAAAGACGAAAAGAGTCCAGGCGAGTCCAACAGTTCCAATGTTAAAGCCTTGGACAAACTTTTCCCGACTATCCGAAGGGAGATCGAGATCAGAATTTCGTACAAATTCCATCACGCAACTCCAATCCAAGTTTCTGGTATGCCAAACAGTTCTCCGGGACATCGTTTCTTAAAACAGTGTTCGCCGATATAATTGAATTGGCCCCCACGTTAACACCACGTGGAATTGTCACGCCCATCTGGATTCCTGCGTTTTTCCCAATGATAAGGGGACGGTATATTCTTCGGTAAGTCTTTCCATTCGCTAGTCGAAATTCATGACGATCGTCATCAATTAGTGTAACGCCCCAAGAAATCGAAGCACCCTCTCCAATTCTAATCTGACGGGCACAAAGGACTGCAAGATTGTGCGCAATATAGTTTTCACCGTCGAACTGTAAAGATGCGCCATCTCCAACGCGTATTGAGCACCCAGGGGCAATAAATAGGTTTCCATAGACTGTGAATGTGGCATTTTCACCCAGGTAAATGACTGACTTATTGTAACTAGGGAAATCCCCCACTCCAGGGAGCGCGTAGCCGATTCGAACTACTCCGCCGATGGATATTTTGGAAGTTTTATGACAGTGCAGCTCGACATTATTAGCAAATCTAATGCTTGAATTCTCATTCGTTAATTCAAGTCTCTGAATAGTACGTAAACGTCCAAAAAGTTTCGCTAACATAAATTATTGAAACTCTTCTAGGACGACCCGTACGAGTTCTTCACGGTTTGAAAACGAATGATCCTGATCTAACTTAAAATATTTCGGAGCACAGGGGAAAAGCTTACAAAAAGCTTCGGTCGAGGCAACTGAGACCTCTTCATCTCTGCTCGCTTGAATGATCGTAATTGATTCGGCGGGAACTTGCAGTTCACTTGCAATAGTGCGAGGACTACAACTCGCCTTGACGGATTCTAGATCATCCAGCACTGCATCTAATGTTGCATGGCCAAATAGAAATGGGATTTCCTGAATTACCGATTCTATGATGCTAGAAAGAACGGATCTATCCGGAAATTCATTAAAGGGGGAAAGAAGTAGCAGCTTTCCGCGAAACCGAACGATTTCACGAAATACGTTCATTGCAACAAGACCACCCCAGCTATGCCCAATAAGATGAACCTGTTCATAGTGATAACGCGAAATAAGAGCTTTAGCCGAGTTCACTGACTCCAGAATAGAGTGAGAAAATGAGAACACACCTTTTGCATCACCCAAACCTCGATAGTGAATAAGAAAGACATCGTACGGCGTTTTGGAAAAGAGCGCTTCAGCGATATCACTATTTTTATTTCCCTTATCTGCGGGAAAACCATGAAAGAGCAGAATGGCACCTTCAGACGACTTGCTCTTTTTTCGATAGCCCAAGACGAAGCTTTCAGCGGGTAAGCCCTCGATCATAGCTGGTACAATTAGATGGCCCATACAGAGACCAACTATCCCCGAGTGGCTCTCGTAAGCTGAATAAATCGTTCGACAGAATGCCAGTCGAAAAATGCTATCGCCAAAATGCCACCGAGAGACGGAGATAAAGCAGCCCATTTCCGGTATTTTCGAAACAGTTTCATCTAAGTTCCTCCAAGTGCAAACCGGCAGAGCAATTAGCGCGCCATGTCGTAGACATAAAAAAGACCTTATATTCCAAGATGAATACATCTATTTAACCATTCATATTGAGCTGTAAACTTTTCAAAAAGGTGCCAAAATTGGACTTAATACGCTTCACGATTTCCGCGATACCCCCTTCGCCGGTGTCGCAACTCGCTCGCGCAGAAACGGCGGGCGCATCTTTCGATGGTGAATCCTTCATTCCGCACCTATCCGGGTCATCTAATCAGCATGAGGTCCCCATTCTAATCATTCTCCTTCCAGCCTAAATAGTGACATTACAGAACCGCGCGCCAATCAAAAACTCCCGAACGCGCGGCTAATATTCCACACCAGGAATGCTGATTGCATCCCACTGTCACTAAGAACTAATTCCAGCCCATAAACTAGGCTTTGGCGTTCAGCGCCGAGGTCAGCAGGAGGCTTATTTAAAATGCGTAATCAGATCAAATTGGGACTTTTTCTTTCAACATTCGCTGCGGCGGTAGGTCTGTTCTTAGTCACAGCCGGCCCGCTGAGATCGCAGGATCGGTCGACCGGCTCCGAGGTTGCCGTTTCGAACGTGATGCACGGCCACATCCATTCATTTGCTTTGCGAACTGAGGATGTGATTCTCTTCATTTCACAACTGCAAACCGATGACGATGCGGTCACCTTTGATTCAAGCAGTGCTTTCGATGAAACGATACAAGGCGTCCAGCAGCACACTCATTCTGTAGACCTGACGAAGCGAGACCTGACACAACTCCTCAATACGGGAGACCTCAACGTTTCGTCCAGCACGGTACTTGACCACTCGCATGTCTTCAGATTCATACGAAGAGATCAGTGCCTGGCCGTCGCGTCGCCGGTTCCATCACCGACACCGTCGGTATCACCATCACCAGGTCCTTCCGTGTCGCCGTCTCCGGGGCCGTCAGTATCACCGTCCCCAGGGCCGACGGGTTCTCCCTCCCCAGAACCGACTGGCTCACCGTCACCCGAGACCCCGTAACCTGATCCCATTCAACGGCACTTACAGGGCCGATTCGACCAAACGAATCGGCCCGAATTTTTGTGAATTCTTACCGGAAATCCCGCGATGAAGCCCTTAAACGCGTTTCTTCCGGATCGAACTCAGGCAGAAGCGGTTTCACGTTCTGAACAACGACGGTAACCGCACCACGATCACGCTGTACTCTCCCCGTAACGACGATGAACGGGCTGTTAGAAAACACGTCGCGATAATTTTCGTAGACGTTTTCATGAAGCAGCAAATCAACAAATCCCTCTTCATCCTCGAGCGTCGCGAAGACCGAGCCCATCGCTGTCGAAGGGCGTTGCCGCGCGATAACAAGTCCAGCCAAGCGGGCAGTCTGACCTCCAACTGCCCGCTTCACATTCCCTGTGGTGGTGGGAGGAACTTTTCTACCCGCTATTTTGCGCAAAGCTCCCATCGGGTGCCCGCGAACGGACAACCCATATGAATCGTAATCTGCTTGAACCGCCTCAAAAGGCGAAAGCGGTTTAAATCGAAAACCGGTCTCAGCATTGTCAGCCGCGGAAGACGCGCAGCTCGATACGCCGATCGAATCGAAAAGATCGAGTTGCGCGGATGCTTTAGCCACTCGACTTAAATACCGGTGTGCCAGCACTTGCCAGAGCGCCGTGCGCTGATCACAACCGAATTGAGAGAACGCATCCCCCAATGCAAGCGTATTCAAGGCCCTCAACGACAACTTAGACCGGAGTATGAAATCCGAGGAACTGCCGAAAGGACGCCGCGCTCGCTCCTCCAGAATGCGTGTCACCTCAGCGTCACTGAGCCCGTGAACAACCCGAAATCCCAGACGCAATGATCCTTCCTGAAGAGAGCAGTCCCGTTCCGAACAATTCGGATCAACAGGCAAGACGCTGACTCCATGTCGTTTCACGTCCTCTATGATCGTATGCGGGGAATAGAAACCCATCGGCTGCGAATTCAAGAGAGCGCACGCGAATTCCGCCGGGTAATGGCATTTCAAATAGGCGGAAGCATAGGCTAGTAATGCGAAAGAAGCGGCATGCGATTCCGGAAATCCGTATTCCGCGAAACCCTTTATTTGCTTGAACACGCGCTCGACGAAATCCCGCGGAAGTCCATTCGCGAGAAGCCCCGCCATGAGTTTACGCCCCATCTTCTCGATCGTACCGTTCGAGCGCCATGCTCCGATGGCACGGCGAAGCTGGTCTGCCTCGCCCGGAGTGAAACCGGCCATCACGATCGCAATTTTCATGACCTGTTCCTGGAACAACGGGACGCCAAGCGTGCGCCCGAGAATCGGTTCAAGCCGCGGGTCGGGGCTTGCACTCGACTCCAGGCCGCGTCGCCGTTTTAAATACGGGTGAACCATTTGTCCGACGATCGGGCCGGGTCGAACGAGCGCGACCTCAATCACGAGATCGTAAAAGCATTTGGGTAAAAGTCGATGAAGCATGTTCATCTGTGCGCGAGACTCAATCTGAAAAACTCCGACCGTATCTGCTTTTTGAAGCATCAAGTACGTCTTCGAGTCTTCGGCCGGAATCGTCGCGATCGTGAGATCTTCCCTGGCTCGAACAAGTTCAAAGGTTTTCGCGAGAACGCTCAACATCCCGAGCGCGAGAATATCAACTTTAAGGAGCCCGATCGTGGCAAGGTCTTCCTTGTCCCATTGAACGATCGTCCTTCCTTCCATGCGCGCGGGTTCAATCGGTACAGTTTCGATAATGGGATCGGCCGAAAGAGTGAATCCCCCCGAATGAATCGAAAGATGCCGCGGAAACCCGCGAATCTGCTCCATAAGAGGTTCAACAAGCGCGTGACCTTCTCCGAGCGCTTTCTCAACATCCCGTCGCGCCGACCGGCTGCGATACGTGATCACGGCCGCAACCATTCCAGCGCGGTCACGACCGTATTTTTCATAAATATGCTGAATCACCTCTTCGCGACGTTCGTGCTCGAAATCGACGTCGATATCGGGTGGCTCACCTCGTTCAGCCGAGATAAACCTCTCAAACAAAAGATTCATCCGGACCGGATCGATCGCCGTGATCTCGAGACAGTAGCAAACAGCCGAGTTCGCGGCCGAGCCGCGCCCCTGGCAAAGAATATTTCTCGAACGGGCAAATTCCACGATTTCCCAGATCGTCAGGAAGTAATCGGCAAAATGAAGCTCATCAATGAGCTTGAGCTCATGCTTGAGCTGACGGCTGACGTCCTCGGGAGTACCGTTCGGATATCTCTCCCTGCTCCCTTCGCGAACGAGCTTTTCGAGATAGCTTTGCGCCGTTTCACCCGCCGGGATCCATTCCGATGGATATCGATACCTGAGTTCGCCCGGCGAAAACGTGCATTGCTCGGCGATTCTAACGGTATTCTCAATCGCTTCGGGCAAGTCCCTGAATAGCTCAGACATCTGCGCCGGTGACTTGAGGTATCTTTCCGCGTTCGGAAAAGCTTTCAGCCCGACCTCAGCCAAGGGCTTACCTTCCCGAATCGAGACCAGAACATCCTGAAGCGGTTGCCGCTCAGGCAGATGATAATGGACATCATTCGTCGCAACCAAGGGCAGCCCGAACTTACGGCTCGAGAACAGCGCCCTTTCCAGACGATGCTCATCCCGTCCGTCCAAAAATCTCGAGACGGGAATATAGAGCCGCTCCTTGAATAAGCCGTGAAGCGCACCGTAGTAATTCTCCGAATCACACTCTCCAACCTCCGGAATCGCGATCAAACCTTCGTTCCCCGGACGGGCCATGAGCTCACGAAAGACCGCCCATTCCAAAGCAGCCTCGCCTTTGGGATGCCCCTCGTGACTTGCCGTGATAAGCCGGCACAGAAGCCCGTAAGCGCGGCGGTCCCTGGCCAGAAGATTGATAAACCTGGAACACTCCCCTTCAACGAGCGTGAGTTCAGCTCCGACAATAAGCTTTAACTCAGGATGCGCGCGCGCCGCCTCGTAGGCTTTCGGTATCCCGTACACCCCATTCCTATCCGTGATAGCAAGCGCGGAAAGTCCGAGCTTAGCAGCCTGTTCTATGAGTTCCGAAGGCTGCGATGCGCCCCTGAGAAAAGAATAGTGAGTGCGACAGTGAAGCTCGGCGTAAGGCATTCGACTCCTAATCAAAATAGCCGTGTAAAAATATTGAAGGCCGGTCGGCCCCGGGCTGAAGATCGGAATAGACCCAGAGCATTTCTCCCTCAGCCGTTGCGATGCGATAGTAGTCCCGCGAAAAGGAATGGCTCCACCATTCACCGCAAAGTCGTTCGGGTCCTTCCCATCGCAACGGATGCCATTCTTTCTGAAGTCGGGAATGAGCCAGAACCGAGCCACGCTTTTCGATCGGCTCTGGATTGACCAAAAGGCGAGTCGGCCTGCGACCCACGAAAGAACCCTCGCCGGCCTCACGTTCAAAATCATGCTCGCGAACATACGCCCCTTCAGGAGCGTATCTTTCGACGGGGCGGGCCTTGAAAACCTGCCTGTCTCCGAGTTTTTGAGCGAGCCTTCCGAGAAGTGAATCGAGAACTTCGGATTCCTCCTCCTGTTTACTGAAAAAATCCCTCTGCGCTCCTCGACCGGGGGCCGTTTCGAGAACTTCAAAAATCAATTTTTGTACCGGTGCGGGCAAGGCTTGCCGATCCATATCAAACCCCAGATACTCCTGAACGATCGGGAGCAGGCCGGCAGCGGACCCCTGAGGAACGGGGAGCGCGATCTTCCACTCCCGTACGTGATTTTCGATTGTGGACCATTTCTCGAATTCTATTCCAACGCGAACCGAAGCAGCCCTTTCCGCACGCCCCCTCAACCGGGCCATCGCGCGGTCAATCAAACCCTTGAGAACAAAACTCAGAGACTCGAGATCGAAACATTCCGTATCGGCTTCTTCTGAAATCAACTCAGCGGGATAAAATCCGGGCCAAGGCGGCTCCGATCGGCCTTTCAATCGTGACATCAATTCAAGCCCCATCTTGCCAAAACGCGAGGCAAGCCCGCTGGAAGGGAGCGACATGAATTCACCGATCGTTCTGATCCCGAGCGATTCGAGGGCTGCGATGATCGCTTCGATCTCCCGGCGACATTCGGGTTCGAGCGTCTGAAAGGGATCCGAGAAATCAAAAAGCGCGTGAATCGAAAGGGCATGAAGTTCCCCAGCCCCGGGATGGGCTCTTCCTGGACAGACCCGTGCGAGCGTGAGCGCGCGAGCGGCACTCTCAGCAACCGCGACCTGGATATTCAGACCAAAGCGTCTGGCAATGAGCATAAGCCGCCGCCGGATTGTTTCTTCCGAAAAGAGCTTGAGACTTTTCCCGATTTCAATAAATACGGCTTCGTCAGGCCGGATCGCGACCTGAGGACTCAATTGAAGGCAGGCTTCCGCGAAGGCCTCGGAAGTCTTGGGACCCGAGGTTTTCCCGGTGAACAGGATACACGCTACTTGATACATTCGAGCCTCCTTGCAAAAAGGTCTTTCGAGATTTAATTAATTTCACGAGAACGCCTTCCTGGAGATCCCGTTCAACTTCAAGCTGAACCGCGATCGGCCAGCTGCCCTGTTTTACGAGAACCTGACTCAACAGAATCACGGCCGCATGCGTCTTCTCGGCCGCGAGTTGTAATCGACGTAAAACAATTTCATCAAATCGGTGCAAACCAAGACAAACGATTTTGAAGAGCTGGCTGCGCAAAATTTGATGCGCGGCCCAGATCGCCGATTTTGAATCGCGGGATTTGGGCGCTTCCACGAAAAGGACCCGGTCGAGTTCAACCCCATTCTGCGGAAAAGCACACGGATAGGCCCTGTCACGCCCATCATGCATTTCTTCAATCCAGGCAATGCGAAGCCCGGGATATTTCGAAAGGAGCTTCAGAACGACTTCGGTTTTGCCGGTACCGAGCGCTCCCGCCACTTGCATAATCGCCCCAAAGGGGAGTTCGGGTTGCGCGAGCAGCATTTTCTGCTCGCCTAGTGGATTGATCTGTACCATACATATGTATGGTACCATCAATATGAAAGAAAATACCAGACTCACTGGTCCACAAAACAAGATTTTGATTTTCATTGAGAGCCAGGTCGCCCGCCTTGGACGGCCTCCGACTTACCGCGACATTGCCCGAGAGTTCGGTTATGAAGCCGTCGGAACCGTACAGGACCATATCCGCGCTTTGATCCGAAAGGGTTTTTTGAAAAAAGAATCCGGGTGCGCACGCGGCATTCGCCTCACCCATCAAGCCGAATCAAACCACGTTCCCATTTTGGGCGCGGTCCCGGCAGGCCGTCCGGTTGAAGCTATCGAAGATCGGGCCGGATCACTCGCCGTGCCTGTGCGCCTCAGAGGTGAACTGTTCGCACTGAAGGTCAAAGGCGAAAGCATGATTGAAGCCGGCATTCTCGACGGAGATTACGTCATCGTTCAAAAACAGAGTCATGCCGAAAACGGTGAAATCGTCATCGCCCTGATCGACGGCGAAGCAACCGTCAAATATTTTGAAAAACGCTCAGGACGGGTTCGCCTGCTCCCGGCAAATCCCCGGTTTTCTCCGATCGAGGTTCCACCCCATGCCGAGAACGTCATTCAGGGCAAAGTCGTCTCAGTCCAAAGATTCCTGATCTGAAAGCACTCCGCGCTTCAGACCTGACTTCCGGATTTACCGATCTGGAAGGCTCTAAACAGCCCCCCTTCGAGCCCAATTTTTGAGAGTGCCCCGGCATGACACATTTCATTTCCTCACTACCTAAGAATGAACGCCCGCGCGAACGTTGCCTCAGAACCGGCCCCGACTCACTCAGTCTTCGCGAATGTCTCGCGATCCTCCTTGGGTCCGGTCCCCGGGAGCTCGGCTGCCTGGGACTGGCGGAGGCCATTATCGCCAGACCAGGCCAGGGACTGAACGCACAGGACGAGGAGCGCGCATTTTTTACGGCGATGGAATCGAGTGGATTTTCCGAGCTGAACACGATTGCCGGGATCGGCCCTGCCCGAAGGGCCAAAATCCTGGCGGCATTCGAAATCGCGCGCCGCTATTCACTGTTCCGAGGCAAACGAAATTCCTGCAAACCCGCTCACCGACCGCGGGTCGCGGATTTCGGCCGCTCAGCAATCGCCCGCGTTCCGGAGCATTTCCGGCAAGACGCTCGCGAATGGCTCGGCTTCGTTGCGTTCCATCGGTCGGGCGAACTGGGTGAGCTGTCCATCGTCGAGCGGGGCGTCCGCACTCACGTCAACATCGACCCTGCGGAACTCTTTGCCCGGCTGCTTGCCCTCCGCCCACGCGGCTTTTTTCTGTTTCACAATCACCCTTCTGGAGATACTACTGCCTCAATCGAGGACCAGGAATTGACCGTCCGCGTGGAACGCATCTCAACCCCTTTAGGCGTCCGCCTTCTTGGTCATGGGATTGTTTCAGCTTGGGGCAACTCCTGGGTGGAGACCTGACGACTTATGGAACAAGACCACGCAACAGCGCAGCCGGCAAAGAATGAAACAGGGCGCGAGCACTGCCCCCAATGCCTCAAGAGTCAGGCGCTCTGTATATGTTCCGAAATTCATCCGCTTCAGACCCGAATTCATGTGCTCATTCTTCAGCACCCCCAGGAACCCGACAAAAAACTCGGCAGCGCGCGACTCGCCCATTTGAGCCTTCCCAATTCCACTCTTAAAATCGGCCTGTCCTGGAGAAATCTCGAGGCCGCGTTGGGGCGGAAGGCCGTACCGGCACAATGGGCAGTGCTCTATCTCGGCAGCGGTTTTGCGCGCAAAGGACACGCTGCTGCGCCTTCTCTTCAATTCGTCTCGAAAAAAGGTCTTCCTCTCGAGCCACCGATTCCCGCGAATCAAATCACAGGCATCGTTGTACTGGATGGGACGTGGAGCCAGGCGAAAGCGCTCTGGTGGCGGAACCCCTGGCTGCTTAAACTCCGACGAGCCATACTGACCCCCGGCGAAAAATCACTCTATCGTGAACTCAGGAAAGAACCTCGGCGCGAATGTCTTTCGACGATTGAGTCCATAGCCGAAGCGCTGCTGGCCCTCGGAGAAGCCAAGGAAACATCTCTCGGATTGAAAAAGCTGTTCGCGAAATTACTTGATCGGGAACGGCAGCGAAAAAGCCAAAGACGTCCGGGACCCTAGCGTTTTTTGCCTTTTTGCATTTGCTGGAGCATGTCCATGGCCGCTTTAAGTTGCGCATCGGAGCCTTTTCCGCCAGCGCCAGGGGCGCCGAACGGGGCTCTGCCGCCGCGTGCACGCAACCCTTGGGTCATCTGCTGCATGCTCGCAAGCGCCTCATTCATGTTCTTCGCGCCAGGAAACGCCATTTTCAGCATCTGGTCGCTGGCTTTTTTAAGCTGAAGAAAGACGACGATATTTATTGCCGTCAAGAGAAGCACCAACACCCAACTGATCACGATCCAAGTAGACATGTACGGAACTTATCTCACGAAAATCCCGGGCGCAACCGACATCTCAGAACGCAGTGCACTCTGCCGGACGCGTCGATTCCTACGGCCAAAGCAGGACCGGAGGACCCGAGTTTTCCAACATATTCTCTTTTCCAAGACACGCGCGGCACAGCGCATCGGGAACGAGATGCGAAATCAAATGGTGACCATCCCTCCAGAACGGAGCCATAGCCCAGCTCATCAACAGAAGATGGGTCTGCTCGTCCGTTTCTGGAATCGATGCAAGTGGAAAGTCGAGCCGCAACGCCGTTTTTGCCTTCGGTACCTTTACCCAAAAAAGTTCATCCGCCTCGATGTCCAGGCGCGTACTGTAACAACTCATCACCCCTTCTTCATTACTCTGAAAAAACATCTCACGCGGAACCGGAATACTCGCCAAAGTTGTTCGAAGGCAGTCTGGCGTCATCTCAGGATTTTCATCCAACACAAGAAATGGCGCGGGGTCTCTTTTTAAACGGTAAAGAACAACCAGATCAGATTTAAGAGTCCCGAGACATCTCCTCAGCGAAATCAAATCGATTTCCCTGAAAAGGTGCTTCATGGGCTCGCAATCAAATCGTTCTCCCGGAAGGGGGTTGGTCTGATAATCAATACCGCCCGGCCCTACCGCTGGATCAGCCCCGATAAACGGTGTCCTTCTATAATGAACAGAATACGGAATCAGTTTTCGGATCATGCGTCGATTGGAATCACGCTCCCGTTTTTCAGCGCTGGAACATGCAAGCACGAGGAACCCCATCAGGAGCCCGGCAACGATCGAACGGAACGCCGAAGAAAAGAGACTAAGCGCGAAAGTCCGCATTGACGCGATCATAACGTCACTTCAGCTCAAGCACAATGCCCCGCGCTGGCCGGCCATTCTGACGGCCCGGTACAGAAGCGGCATATGGATTGCACCACGCGGCCCATCGGCGCAGCGCTCGCTAGGTACTAATGCCTCGAAAGCTGCGGCAAACTTCTGGTAAAACAAGGGGGCTCTAATGAAACGTTACTACATCGCAGTAGCCGCACTCAGCGTGCTCGTCGCGGCTTCTGGCTGCACCAAGAACGCAGATTCACTTTCCAAAAAGCAATCACCGGCACAACAGGATGCCGCGCAGGACAGTCCGGCCTGGAAGATCAACCTCTCGGCAAAGTGCGGTGATGCCGCCGATGAATGCATCGCCGCCTGGGGATTCACTGTCTCGGCGGATGGTCAGTACCAGATGGGACCCGGTCCCGAAGGTCAGATCAAGTCAGGACCCATTGCAGCCGAGGATTTTCTGGAACTTTCGACCCTTATCGCGCAATCCCTCGAAGTGGTTCATTTCGAAGCCGAGCGCACCGAGAGCTGCAGCGAAACAAATCCGACCGAGATCGAAGATACCGTCCTGTTGACCCATCTTGGTCGGCAGCAAACCGTAATGCACACGACAGGAAGTTCATATTGCTTCCAGACCACGACAATTGAGACAGCGGAGGCCTTGCACAACGCAATCCGAAAGCTCGCGGAACAATACTATTCATTACCGTTTCCGGATCGCTGCACGGAGGCCGCCAGCGCGGTTGAAAACCTGTACTCGTCATTTCAGGGATGCTCAACTGAAGCTGATTGCGCGTACCTGACGAACAGTTTCGAAGTGATTCCATCAGGAAGTCCCGAGTTCGTCATGACGGACGATTGCAGCATCGTGAGGCCAGCAGTGGTCGGGAATGCAACGGCGGTCTTTGCGAACCAGTCGCAACTTGCCGCGGCGATAGACACTGCGCGAAGTGTCTGCGGGATCAGAATGGTCAGGCCGGATTGCACGGGAGTATCGGGCTTTCAGGCTTCCTCTGCCGCACCGGTTTGCGAACAGAATGTCTGCCGTATTCCGCCGTCACTCAGATTTCAGTAAGAGTTCCACATCAACGCGAATCGGAGCCGACGTGAAATCGCTCGGCTCCGATTTTGCAATTTATCGGGCCGCGAGCCTCCTCACATTTCGTGGCCAAAATGAAGCACACCCCACCCGCTCTCCTGCTTCCGATACTCATCTCATTCGCAATCCTTCAGGCCTGCGACTCAGCCCCGCTTGAAACCAGGACTGAAACCCCCGCGGCTATCGACCGCGATGCCGGCGAAGAGCCCGGGACCGTCCCAATGGCTTTTGCGAACGGATGGACTGAAATTACCATGATCGCGAATTATGCCAAAACAGTCATGGACTCTGTCGGGCATTTCACGACAAGCCGGAACGCCTGCGGCAAAGAGGACGCCGGCGCGATTGACCTCGTCATCTGGAACTCCCTTGCCGCGGCATCGAATCAGGCAGTCGTGGTGGACCTCCTGCCCTCCTCGGGCGAATATTGCCTTCCGCACCCGGAAGGCCTGGTTAAGAGAATGGACGGCACTGCCGAAGTAACGCTGGCGAACGGAAGCAAACGCACCCTGTTTGAAACTCGAGGCTATGAGGCATGCACGACAATTTCCGATCGTCAAGTCGCCACGGAGCTTCTGAACTCGCTGAACAAGATGGTTTCTGTTGCTGACCTGGAGGGTTGCCCGAACGGCTGGGGAAGTTAGCTGAAAGATTCACGGACGATGGCTTCCCGGCTCATCAGAGCGCCGGGAAAGCCCGAGGCCAGGGAAGGCCTCAGTTCTTCTTCGACGCAGATCTCAGCAGCTCGTCAACCACCGTGGGATCAAGTTCCGGATTGAAACTCTTCCGCTTCTTCTGATCGGGGAGCGTAGTGATGAAGTCGGGGTGATAATCCCGGGACTCCCCGGTCCAGTCGCCGTAAACGACACGCAGACTGCCGTCATTCTGAGGGTAGCCATACAGGTCATAAGTGTACTGAAACACAACGCTCAAT
The DNA here is from genome assembly GCA_035291325.1 of Bdellovibrionota bacterium. Classification (GTDB taxonomy): domain Bacteria; phylum Bdellovibrionota; class UBA1018; order UBA1018; family UBA1018; genus XYD1-FULL-55-31. Next base: position 24,482 of record DATDSK010000213.1, read on the forward strand.
GTTCCGACGTAGTCATAGCTCTCGACGAACGGACTCGCGCCGACGACCCACGCGGTTACATGCGCGACCCGTGGATCGGAAGGATTTTTGACGATTTGAAGCTGGGATTTCCACACCGGCGTATTCCAAACTGGAACTCCAGGATCCTTGTCCATGATGAATGGATTTCCGCGTTCAAATAATTCCGCTTGAAGGATTCTGTGAAACTGTTCCGGATAAAGATCGTCAAACTCACTCGTACGTCCGCCATTATACCTTTGTCCGAACGCATGAAGACCCTCTATGGACTCGTAGCTTTTGACGACCAGGGCTTTCGTATCACCGACCTGAAACGTGGTGTCGCCCATTCGCACCGGCAAAGTCGGCTCCGGTTCCATCAGGGAGGCGATCGCCCACGCATTGCAGAGTCCTTCCCAGGCGCTCGCATTCGGATCGTAAAGGTGATCGCGCTCAAACGCGGCCGCCGTGGTTTTCAGATTCCTTGAACGCATGAAGCGATCGTACTTTTCGAGCGGCGAAAACTCTTCGCCCCGTTTTTGGAATAAATAGGTGTCTTTTGTCGGAAACCACCAGGAGGACCATGGTTTCACGGCGGATTCAGCTTCAAACTCGCCTTCGTGGACGAACAAATCACCATAAGCGCTGGTAACCTGCATCAACTCGGGATCCCGTTCGGGAACTCTGAGCGCCTCAATACTCGCCGCCGGCTCGCGAGTCTCGGGCGAGCCGCAAGCGGAAAGCGCTATACTGAGTTGGCAAAGAATTGGTAATATGACGAAGGTTCGCGACATCGTGATCTCCAAAAAAAACCGGAGGAAGAAACAGGATCTTCCCCCGGGATCGAAAGTGTTACTCTTTCTCTATTTGCCGTTGCCCTGACCCGCATCTCTGCAGGTATTGATCACGTTGCCGGTGTCGCGGATTTCGATCAACTTGGGATTGGCTCCCTTTGCCGCATCAAGCGCCGAAAGGCAGAAATCGTCAGAAGTCCCCTTCATTCCGAGAATTTCGTCACAGGAGATGGGTCTCTCGATTGTCAGTGATTTTTCGACTTCCTTGAATCGCAGGCAACTTCCCGATTTTGAAAACAGCGGGACGTCCCGGGCACTCGCGCCAACATGGAATTTGTCGGCAAACACGGCGGTGATCACATTCCGGGATCCCGGAAGCGGAATTTCCCCCGGAGCGCTTGCCAGCCACTCACGGCGGATATCCGTGCACTGGATTTTGATATTCTGAGGTGCGCGCTGCACATCAAACTGATCCGGATGTGCACAACGTTCCCTCAACTCCTCCCAGGAAATCGGCCGCGAGTGATCAGGCCCCCCCTGCCCCGGTTTACCATCAAGAGCGGATTCCGCAGCGAAAGCCCCCGAAACAGCAATCATCGATACGACACCCACCATTATAAAAACTTTTTTGTTCAACATGGAATTCCTCCTTTGAAATTACCCTGCATTGCCCCAACTGGCGCGACAGCTTGTGCAACCGGGGTGCCAGCAGCAAACGTGGCACCCGCCAGCGCTCGCGATACTCGCGGCAATCGCGGGTGCCGCGCGATTCCGGCGCGGACACTCAAAAACTCACACAAATATTTATCAGGAGGCCTTTAAAGAGGACGAATGCATTTATCCGCCGATAAACTTCGCGTCAACCAATCGCGTTTTTTGCAAGGCACCACCGGCCCTGCCGTGCTTTTTGCGGATAAGGCTAGTCGAGACCGTAACGGCGCCGCTTACGCCAGAGGGTGCTCAGATTAATTCCGAGCGCGCTCGCCGCTTCCTCGAGCGTGGCCGCAGTCGAGAGCACGTGCTGAATGTGCTTCTTCTCGAGTTCCTCAAGACTCATGTCGTGCTGTGTAACGGCCGCAATACCTTCCCCAACCTGAGTTTCAGGAGCTCCAGGAAAGCGCGCGTTTTCCAACACGCGATCCGGCAGATCTTCGACCGAAACCTCATCTCCGGAACAAAGAATAGCGGCGCGCTCAAGCGCATTCTTCAATTCACGAATATTCCCAGGCCAGCCGTAATTCAGAATCGCCGACTTCGCCTGTTCGTTCATCGGCCGGGCTTTCCGCCCCGCCGCCAGGAATGATCTTGTAAGGAGCTGATCCGCGAGAACGAGAACGTCCTCCGGCCGCTGACGGAGCGACGGCATATGAAGGTCGATGACGTTCAGTCGAAAATAGAGATCCTCGCGAAAGTGACCGAGCTTCACTTCCTGCTCGAGATTCTTGTTAGTGGCCGCGATAATTCTGACATCGACCCGAATCGTTTTGGTATCGCCCACGCGTTCAAATTCACGTTCCTGGAGGAATCTGAGCAACTTGGTCTGCAAGCTCGGGGAAATCTCTCCGATCTCGTCCAGAAAAACCGTTCCGGTATCAGCAAGCTGCAACCGTCCCATTTTGTCTTTCACCGCACCCGTGAAAGACCCGCGAATGTGCCCGAAAAGTTCGCTTTCCAAGAGATTTTCGGAAAGCGTGGCGCAGTTAACGACCGCGAAAGGTCCTTTGGCACGCCCACTCGCATCGTGAATCAGTTTTGCGAGAAGCGTTTTACCGGTACCGCTCTCCCCTGTGATAAGGATCGTGGAATCCGTGACGGCGACCTTTTTTGCGGTGTCCAGAATCTTCTGCATCCTGGGATTTCGCGTCACGATCGCGGATGGTTCGGACAATGCGTCGACCTGATCTCTGAGCTTGGTGTTTTCGTCGCGAAGACGCCTGAACTCCTCGATCCTCTCGACCAGATGTTCCAGCTGTTCCGGCGTAAACGGCTTCACCAGGTAGTCATACGCGCCGTTCCGCATCGCGGCCACGGCCGTATCGATGGTTCCATACGCGGTCATAAGCACTACGGTGACGGAAGGGAAGTACTCGCGCGCTTTTCCGAGCAAGTCCAAACCACTCATCCCATCCATCCGCAAATCCGTCAGAAGAACATCAGGAAGGTTCTTTCGCATGAGTGCAATGGCCATTTCGCCGCTTTCGGCCGATTCTACCTGATGGCCCACGCTCTTCAAGGCGGCCTCGATAGTGGTACAGATACTTCTCTCGTCATCAACTACTAGCAGACGTGCCACGAGCGGCTCCTTTCCCAATTGCAGTTTGACTCGGGCTATTCATCAAACTTTCTACCGTTTTTTTTTCAGCGGCGTTCATTTTGATGGGCAGCGTGAAACA
>DATDSK010000214.1:0-8699 GCA_035291325.1 Bdellovibrionota bacterium
ATGATTGCTGAAACGCTAAACATTTCCAGAACTCCCGCCTTCGGGACGTCTTCCCACGGAAGCCGAAATCATGCGCAACAGCAGTAGGACAATGGCCCACGCGATAAAGAAATACGCGAATAGAACACCAGGCCTGTTGAGTCCATCGGCAAAGAACGGCCAGCAGAGTAACACCGCTGAAAGTGTCATGAGGAATAGCGTAGCAAGCGGGCCCATTGCTAGCCGATGCGTTGCAAGATTAGGACTGGCCATGGAGTGTTATCGGAAGGAGGTAAATGCTTTTTTGGTGCGGTGCAAAAATTTTGCTTTTCACCTGCCACTCTGTCCGCTATGCTGCCGGCCTTGCGATCACCTGCTGATCGCTGTCGGGGGGTTATGCGGCGCCTATTCATTCTGTTTTTGACGGTTTTCGTCTTAAATATTCAATTCTTATCCCTGTCGTTCGCAGGGATATCCAAATCCGTTGTGACGTCTCCCATTCCGGTGAAGGCATCGCTCCGGATGTCCCTCGTCTCATCGGTCGCCGGCAAAAAGAATGACCTTCGCACCTTGAAGAGTACCGGGACCGATGACAGTGGGAGCATGAACGAGAACTCGACGCTCCCCAACCTGAGCTATTTTTCCGGCTTTGGGGTCTTTCGATTTCAGGAAAAGCATAAGTTCCTTATCGCGGCATTGCAGTCGCTTGATGGTGCGGTGGATCGGACTTTGGCAACTCCCTTCGGTCGGGATTTCACGATTCCGGGACAAATTCTCGCCGCGCGCTACTCGTACACGTTGACGCGTGAGCTGAACGTGAACGCCGGCCTGGCCTATGTGGACGTTTTTGGGGTCTCGGATCCGACGCTCGGCATGGGCTATCGCGTGAGCGGCCCCGGACATGCGGGTTGGTCTGGACGCTTTGGTTTGAAGTTCTCCCTACCCATGACCGATCGGAGTCGTGCTGAGCAGCTCATCACCCGGGCAACGATGCGTTCCGCCGTTTTTTTTCAACAGGCTCATTGGGAAGGTCATGGAAGTCTCTCGCACTCGCGGCCATTTTATCCGCGCGGCGTTACTCCCGTGAGTAGAATGGGATCTTCGAATGCGAATAGCGTCTCGTCTGGAGGTCATGGGAGCGGTCATGGGAGTGGCCAGGGCGGCATGGGTGGAATGGGGAGTCTGGATCCCGTTGATCTTGTGCTCGCTGAACGTGAAACGAACCGCACGACCGCTGCATTGGGCGGTTCCTATTCTTTGACGGATTCGTTCGAAGTCGGGGCCGGAGCGGGGCTGACGCTGCTTGAAACAGCGAAGCGATCCTCGATCTGGCTGACCAATCTGCGACCCTTGGGACTCACTTATTATTTTCGGAACTGGGAAGCCGGAACGAACGTGAATCTTTTTTCGGATGTCGCCGAATATCAGCATCCGTCATTCCCGAGACTTTGGGCCGTTGATTTTCGCTTGAGCTACACTTTCGGGGAACGCTCGCACGATATCTGAATTTATTTTCTTGGCCGGAGCTCCGCGATAAAGACCCGGTCTCCCCGGAGAGAAATGTCCTTCAGCCAGGTTCCTTCGAGCTGGGCGAGCCGGGCGAGCCGGGTTTTTGGGCCTGACTGCTCGGGCGGCAGATTGTGGATCACCAGTTCCCAATCATGGCTCGGGGCCAGTGGAAGTTTGACCGCGAGCGTTTCCCGGCGCTTATCACGAGCCCGCCCGGATTTGTTCGGAACTTCAGAAGGCAGCGATGATCTCAGCCACCCGGTGACGAGAAAGCTGCCATCCACGTTTTCGAACACTTTCAAAACGCTTTCGGAACGAGCCGGTTTCGTCATCTCGATATTCGAAAGCAGCGGCCGGGTCGGTTGATCAAAGAGCTGATTGAAAAGTTTAAGGGCCGCGAACGCGGGCTTTTTCTTCCCTTTCACATCCACGATCCCCAGGTGACGGTTATTCGCGTCGCCAATCACTTCCTCGTCCGGAGGTAAGTCGTGAATTCGATACCAGGTGCTGAGCGAGAGTGCCTGTGAAGCGGTGGCAAGCACGTGGTGCTTCCAGAGAGAGACTCCCTGGTATTGCGGAGTGTGCTCGTAATCGTAAACAGCTTCGACCCACGGCGAGACCTCGCGGTCGTTCATCCTGTAATCGCTGTATCCGAATTCGGCCATCCAGAGATCGGCTTTCGGGGCTGTTTCGATCATCAATCCCTGGATGCGATGGAGACGGTCGGGGTAAGACTCGGCGGGCAGTTGTTCCCAAGTTTCAAGATAGCCGTGGACGTTGACGGCATCGAAGAAAGGGCCCAGTTTGAAATCGCGGAGCAGCTTCTCGAGAAAAGGGGTCCTGCCCTGGGCCATTCCGCCCAGCACGATCCGGGCGGACGGGTCGGCTCGCCGTACCGCCAGTGCCCCGTCGCGAACCATGACGGCAAATTCTTCGGGGGTTCCGAGCCAATAATTCTCGATATCCGGCTCGTTCCAGAGTTCCCAGCTTTGCACCTTCCCGGCGTAACGCCGGGCGATCTCGTACATGAATGATGCGAACCGGCCGGGGTCTTTCGGCGGTTTTCGCCAGTAGTCCTTCGGGTCGTCGTTGGACCATTTCGGTGAGTAGCAGACGTAGGGCAAAATGGTGATCCCGTTTTGAACCGCGATCCGGATGAGATCGTCCCAATACCCCCACGAGTAACGGCCGGGGGTCTGTTCGATTCCGTCCCATCCGATTCCGACCCGGAGATACCGCGCATGAGCGTCCGACAGAAGCTTGATATCCGCGCGAATGCGTTCCTGCGTGGTCGATTCCTCGGGGTAGTCTTCAGCCAATCCGCTTGGTTGAAAATAGAATCCATTCGCGTCTTCTTGCGCGATTCTGGAGGGAAAATTCGAACTTGAGATGATGGTGTGAGTGGTTTCCCCGGCAAAACTCGGGGAAACCCCGTCGTGAGCACAACCCAAGACCGGTGTGACCACCAGGAGCGCGAAAGCAAACAATCTGAACAGCATTCTCGGAGGTTAAGGAAGAGGTTCCGAAAAGGCAAGCGGCGATTGCCCGAAAAAATTGATGGGCAGCCGACTTTTAAATGGCTTGCGCCCGGGTTTCGGGAAACCTAGGATTGGAAATCATGAAAATTATTTCCATCAAAAAAATTTCAGTTGTCGTCGTTGCCTGGACTCTTCTCCTTGCTTCTTTCACTTCCTCCGCATGGGCGAAAAAGACCGGAGCGGGGCTGGCGGATTTCGGGGCCGGGATTATTCTGGGAGAACCCACCGGGCTCACTTTCAAGTACTGGAAGGCTTCGACCCGCGCGATCGACGGCGGTTTTGCGTATTCGGCAAACGAATTTCTTTTGTTGTATGCCGATCATTTATGGCATTTTCCGGCCTTCAGTGCTTCGCTCGCGAGGAGTTCAATCCAGCCTTATCTCGGGCTCGGCGGTGTTTTCTTCATTTCCAGTAAATCTCATCGCATCGATCAGGAGAAGGTTCTCGGGTTGCGCATTCCCTTTGGGGCGGAATGGAAACCCGGTGCTCCTCCTCTGGGCGTTTTCGTCGAATTAGTCCCTGGCCTGGGTATCATCCCGGCCACGTACGGCCTTTTCCAAGGCGGAATCGGCGCCCGCTATTATTTCTGACGTTCTCCGGCTATTCGTGCGCCGGGCGATACGGATAATAATGCGGTTCCCACTGCGCCTTTCGGATCACCTTATCGTACTCGTCGTCGCTTAGAATGCGGCCGATTCCCGAATCCCTTGCTTCCAAGGCGACGGCTTTCGCCACGTGGAAGGAGACGTTTCTGATATTCGTCAGGTCGGGCAGGAGCATGTTCCTGCTGCATTGCTCTTCGGAGACGAGCGCGCTCACGGCCCTGCTGGCGGCCAGGAACATCGCCTGGGTCACCTTCGTGGAGCGGCTGACAAGGGCTCCTAATCCGACTCCGGGGAAGATGAACATGTTGTTGCATTGGCAGGTCATCAATTTCTTTCCCCCGTATTCGACGGGTTCGAACGGACTTCCGGTCGCGATGAGGCCGCGACCTTCGGTCGCGTCCGCCACTTCCTGAGGAGTGCATTCCGATTTCGAGGTGGGATTGGACAACGCGAAGATCACGGGCCGCGCGTCATTCTTCGCCATCTGTTTGAGAATTTCCGTGTCGAAGAGCCCTTTTTGAGCGGTGACGCCGATCAGAACCGTGGTCTTCGTGTTGCGAATCACGTCGAGCAGGGTGATCTTGCCGGGCGACTGGAGCTTCCAGCCCGCGACCGCGGCTCGGCTTTTCGCGAACTCTTTTTGCACCTCGTCCAAACCGGGTGAATCCTCGAGGAGGAGCCCCGGGGCATCGATCGCGAAGATCTTGCTTCTGGCCTCTTCGTCTGATGCTCCCTCTGCCTTGAGCATGTTCAGGATGTTGCAGGCAATCCCGCTTCCGGCTTGTCCCATTCCGGCGACCACGAAACGCTGATCGTTAAAACGCTGCTTCTTGATTCTCATCGCGGTCATGAGAGCCGCGAAGGCGACGGAGCCGGTTCCCTGAATGTCGTCGTTGAACGAAAGGATCCGCTCACGATAACGGTCGAGGAGTTTGAAAGCCTTATGTTTGGCGAAATCTTCCCACTGAAGAAGCGCGTGCGGAAAATTCCGTTTGATACCCATGACGAACTTTTCGATGAACTCGTCGTATTCTTTTCCTTCGAGCCGTCGTTTTCTATAACCAAGATAGAGAGGGTCGTCGAGAAGCCGTTCGTTGTTCGTTCCTACATCCAGGCAGAAGGGAAGGCAGCAGGCAGGATGGAGCCCGCCGGCCGCGACGTAAAGATTGATTTTGCCGACGGGAATACCCATTCCGTCCGACCCAAGATCGCCGAGGCCCAGAATGCGTTCGCCATCCGTCACCACGACCAGGTGCACGTCAGGAAGAGGAACGTCCCGGAGAATGTGGTCGATGTCGTTGATGTTCTCGGGGCTGATGTAAATTCCGCGATAATCACGCGTGATATGACTCAGCATCATGCAGGCCTTGCCGACGGTCGGCGTATAGACGATCGGGAGCATCTCGGAAAGGTGCTCGGAAAGAAGACTGTAAAACAGCGTTTCGTTCCGATTCAGAAGCGATTGCAGGAAAATATATTTTTCGATCTCGTCCGTCTTTCGGCTGAACATTTCATAGCTGCGCTTGCGCTGCGTTTCGAGATCCGAGACAATCGGGCGAAGCAATCCGGATAATCCGAGTGTCAGGCGCTCTTGAGCGCTGAAAGACGAGGCTTTATTCAGGAGCGGATGTTTTAGTAACTGCTGTCCGCGAAGTTCGACTTCCAGGTATTCCTCCCCCGTCAAGGGATCTGTCTTCATCGCGAACGGTTTCGTGGCAAACGGCTTCATGGGGCACGCCCTCCGATAAATGATGTGCAGTGAGTGTGGGGCTAATCTACTCGCAAACAGGCAAAAAACAAAGAGTTCGATAAGGGGGTGATGGGTCGAATTCTTTACATGACTGTTTGGGTATGTTTTAGCCGGGGTTCCTCTTGCTCCAGACCCAGATCACCCACGTGATGAGAGCGACGAGCAGAACTAACCACCAGAAAACACGCAAGTTCAGGGCAGCCGCCTCAACGAATCGGATAGCGACGGGGAAAAATCGCCAGAGCAGGACCGCGAACAGAACGAGTGTCAGTGCCTGAAGAAATCTTCTCATGCGTCAGTGCGCCGATTTGAGATCCCCGAGCGGGAGAATGATATTTGAGCCACCGCCTTGTCCGCCGCCGATAACGAGCGGGGCTTTTCCGTCCCATTTCTCGACGATCTGGAGCTGGATAAGGGCCGGGCTTTCCCGCAAAGCCTTGCCGCGGATCTGAATGGACTGAGCTTCGCCCCTGGCGCGAATCACCACGGTGTTTGCCTCGATCTCGGCTTTCTGCTGCGTGAATTTCGCCTTTGCGGCTTCTTGTTCCTGGACCATTTTGGCTTCGATCGCCGCTTCGAGTTCCTTCGTGAGCGTGATGTTCTGGACCACGATGTCTTCGATAATGAGAATGGCGCCGATTTTGGCTTTCGCAGCGACGAGTGTCTTCGTCTTGATGTCCTCGCGCTTTCTGACGATCATTTCGGCGCTTTGAAGAGCGGTCACTTCCTTCAGAGCCTCGCTCACACGGGGCAGAATGAGGGTGTCGAAGGGGTCTCCCGAGAATTCCTGATAAATCTTCACCACGGCACTTTCGGGAATGCGGTAGAGGACTTTGACTTCAACGTTCACCTGTTGGAGATCGGAAGAATAACATTCCGCCTTCATCGATTGCGTCTGCTGTCGGACGGCCATCGGAATCACCGTCGTGATCAGGGGGGCTTTGAACCCGAAGCCTTCGGGCGCGAAAGCGGGATGCACTTTTCCCATGGTGACGAATACCCCGCGGTGGCCGGGTTCAATGATGTACGTGCCGGAAAACGCCATGATCAGAAGAACGAAGATCAGGAGGCCTACTCCGAGATACTTCTTCATGCCCGCGAGATCGGTGTTGAAATCGTGACTGGTCGCCATGGCTATTCCCTTTCCTGAGGTGTGCTGTGGTGAGTAGCGTAGGCTGAGCGGGTGAGTTGAGCAACAGGAATCGTTGTTGTCACTCAGGGGCTGTCACTCTGGGCTGTAACCCTGGCGGGCGGCGGACGGATTGAGGGTCTCTATTCCACTTGCCGGTATCTGAGATATTTTTCGAGCTGGTCGGAGAAGCCGCTGATGGAACCCTCGAGTTGGAGCTGATTCACCTGAGGATGACATTGAAGAATATTCGACGACATGATGCGCTTCACGCGTTGCATCTCGTTATAAGGGGCATTCGGGTTGTAGTAAGTGGAAACCAGGGGACCGATCACTCCGCCAGCCCCTCCTGCCCCAATGACCGTGGAGGTGATCACTCCGGCTTTCCGTAATCCTGAAAACTTTTTAATAACGGCTGCGGCGCCCGCGATTTCCTGCGCCTGCGGAATTAACTTCGAGGCGGTAATAGGAATGAGAACCGCCGCCAATCCGGCAGCGAGCGCGGAGCCGACTGCCTCTGCTAGCAGCTTATTCCAATTTTCGGCGATGACGATTTGTTGAATCCGATTCCATTCCGAGCGGGTAAAAAGCCGTCCCGCCAGCTGCGGGCAGTCGTCTATCTTTTTCGAGCCCCGAATGCATTTTCGTATGTCGTAGACTTCCTGATTCGGGACTTTGCGGACGACCAGGTAATAAGGATCGTCTTTGTCGACTGATCGGACATTCGCGATTTCCTGGAGAAGGTCGGAGAGAGGTACTTCTTGCTGCTGATGCTTCTTTTTTGCTTTCCGGGCGGCGAACGCGGTCGGCCCGATTCCATGCGAAAGCGCGAGACTCAATATCAGCAGAATGTGAATCCAACCGATGGTTTTTCGCATGGCTAACCCCGTTCCTTAATAGTACCGGAATATGACTTGCCATGTCAAAGGGGCGTGTTATTCGTGAAGGTACAATCAATATTGGCGAATCATTACTGCAGGTCCGCGAGTCCTGCAGACCCGCTGAACGGCGCCGAGGAAGCCGTGCCTTCGTCGAAGGTGTTCAGCGTTTTTTGATCCTCGGAACTCGCTTTCTGGTCCGCCGAGGGAGCGAGCTTATTCAGCTTTTTCAGCGCGTCTTCGACGCTTTGGACCGCTTTGTCCTGGGCGCGCCCGCTCTCGGCGGTTTTGCGCTCGAGCGACACTACTGCGTCGATCGCCTTCCCGATCATTTTCTTTCCGGCCGGATCGCAGGATTTGCGCTTAGCCAGATGGAACGGCACGGAGAGCCGCAACTCTCCTTTCGTGTACCTGGCATTCGGCGAGTCTTCTTCATAAGATGCCCAGAAATCGATGAAAACCTTCTTTATATGCGGTTTTTCTTCCTTGAAAGAGCGGCACGCCTCCAATTCCGTGAGCTGTTTGGCGAGGCACTCGAGTTCCTCCTTGCGGAACAGTTTCGAGAGAGCCGTGGAATCGCTCAACGGAACGTTTTTCGCTATCCGTTGATTTCCAGAGTACTTGGTCGCGAGATACTCGGTCTGCTCGGCCGCAGCCCAGGTTGTCAGCGCGGATGAAATCGAAACCAGGAGGACGATCAAAAACGTCTTCATAGAGAGTTCCTCTCGGAGTATTGAAAGGCAAACCCTATGCCGTGCGGAACGCCGCGAATTTCCCATTGATGATGTGGCCGGGTCACGCGCGACACATGTCAGGGAAATCAGCTCCTGAACGACAGGTGGGCAGGGTTTATCCGTGGCGATGCATGCAGGCCCCTGATTTCAGGCGAAATGCCGTTTGGCATCCGGCGTGAATTAATTCAGAGGAACGAGAGGGAGTTGCAATGAAGAATTTATCAAAAGCCCTGATTTTGGTTGCAGTCATGTGCCAGTTCACGGTTTTCCCGGCCTTGGCCGAGGAAAAGCTCGGAGAAGCGCAGGCGGCGGCCTGTACGGCCGTGGACGCTAACAGCAATTATAAGAAACAGCAGCCCGCGCCGGCGGCCGCTACCGCGACCACGAAGACCACCAAAGCGGATGCCGCCAAATAACGCTAAATAACCGGTGGGTCAGTGCCCCGTGCCCCTGAGATTCGCCACGAGTTGTTCGCTGACCGCTTTGGCGTCGCCGAAGACGAGTGAACAATTCGGGAAATAGAAGAGGGCATTGTCGACGCCGGCGTACCCGACCTTCATGGATCTTTTATTCACGA
>DATDSK010000215.1:0-14789 GCA_035291325.1 Bdellovibrionota bacterium
ATCATTTTCGGCGCGCGTCGTGGCGTAATGGACGATTCCACTGATTCCCCCGTTTTCACCAGGAGCATAGGGCATCTTGCCCCATTCGATCACGTTGGTTTGACCCATGAAGGCCTGGAAGGCCTGCACGAGCACCGGGCCAGTTTCAGTTCGAGACAGATTATTGCCGGTATTGGGATTGATAAGAGGATTTCCGCCGGGATCCTTCTGCGGCTGAGGATTCAGGACTCCGCGTGAGGGAAATGCCCAGCCCTGATCCGGCGTGATCTGCCCGCCTGCATCGACAATGACGGTCGCGCCGGTTGCCTTAAAACGCGCGAAATCCACTTCGGCAACCAACCAGGTGAAAAAGGGAAAGACCTCTTCGAAGGGAGCCTCGCCCATCATGTCCGTCGTCATGCTCTGGTAAAGAGAACCATCCCGAAAGCGGATGTTGACGGCCTGATCGGGAATGCCCACGTCGTCGAGCACCGGATCATGGCACATTTCAGTCGTACAATCCCTGAAGCCGTTCCCGTTCCGGTCCATGAAAACGTGATTCCTGAGGCGCGCGAACCAATTGAATACCGGAACATCGCCCAGTGCCACGCTTTGTCCGGTCGTCACGGTTACGCCTTGCAAGGCAAAAATCACGTCGAGATTCTCATCCCAGATCACGAGTTGATAATTTCCCGCGGGAACGTTCCTGATGTCGAATGTGCTGTCGCCACGGCAAGGTTGCACGTAAACGCCGCGTCCGGCGCCCGCTCCCAAATGGTTCAACCCAACCCAACATGATGGAACCGCTTCTCCCGGCCAGAAGGTGAAATTGGGTGGACGGGAGTTGTGCAGGTTCACCACCCGCCCGGTGATACCGCCGGTTCCGTTCAATACGGTCGTGTCATTCGTCGTGTGCACAAATCCAAGAAATACGTGATGTCCCGGTGGTCCGAATTCGACGAAAAAGGGCGGCTCGTTTCCTTTTACCCAGGCATCAATCCCTTTTGTTCCTTCGATCGTCGCGGTCTGATGCCAGTCCTGACCCGCCGGTGGAACCGCTTGAATCGTGTATTTTCCCGGCACGAGATTCTGAATGAGGGCCACTCCGTTTGAATCAGTTTTGATTGTTCCGTCGCCCATTTTCAGAACATTTCCATTCGCGTAGGTCGTTCCAAGAGGATTTCCGAACGCGTCCTGTGACATTCGTCCGCCGGAGACTCCGTAACGGCCGCCAGCATCGAAAAGCTGAATCGAAAAACCGCCCAGTCCACGTTCTTGCGGCAGATCCGGAGCGTTGTTGATCGGATGGCTGTCTTCGAAAACAAACACTGAAATTTGCGCGGTCGGGATCGGCGTTTTTTGCACGACGACTTGAACGAAATTTTGCCCAACCTCGACCGAGGCTCCGCCCATGGCGAAACCGGAATCCGGCAACACAGAAAGAAAGTAGGGTTTTGTCGAAGGCACGGCGCTCGTTGGATTCGCTGAATTTCCAGCCGCGATGACCGGAGCGTAACTCCTGTGAAACCGAACTGATAGCGGGTCCTGAACCATGGCCCCCGGAACTACCTTGTAAGTCGTATCCTCCTGCACGATCCAGCGATAGTTCGTCACGGGCACGCCCTGCCCGTCAACAACAGTGAATGTGAACGCTGCCGCGGAACCAGCCCAAAGCAAGCTCACCAGGAATGCGGTTATTAAATGCGAATTATTTTTGAAATATCGGAGGGTATTCAATGCAGTGTCCATTTCGATTTCTTCCGGCGCAATCGCGGCCGGAAAGTTTCAGGGGAAAAAGAACGACCGGGCGAGCTCTTCAATTTCCGAGCCAGAACGTGCGGATTGCGGGCATTAACACGGCGCGAAACTCGACTTTTCGCCGGCTTTTCGCCAGCTTTTCGAAAGAGTATCTTTCACCCCCTTCTTAAGCAATAATGTCTCTGATGCAGTACTCCGAAGTTCTGAAGCATGCCTATGGGATCCAGCTCAAACCGGAACACGAACACCTGACGAACATCTTTTTTTCAGGTGCGGCACACCACCAGGCGCGAATGGCTGAATGTCCGGATGAAGCCAAGGAACATCGGTTTCACGGAATCAGATTCATGGCGCATTTGAGACATCTCTTCACGACGGTCTATCGCCACGGCGAGTTTCGATACGCCGAGGACAAAACGCTCCGAACCATGGATGAGCGCGAGTCCTGGCATCCGGACCGGTTTGTCTGGCCCGATCCCGACATGTTTTCACAATGCAAACCGGACCCAGACTTCCCCGCGGGAACCGCGCACCCGTTCGATCAATACTTACGCAACCTCGATCCACCGAAACCCAGCTCCGGGGTCACTGAAGCCGGCTTTGTCAAATTACTGGGTACCGCGGGAAAAGCCTGACCGCGAATTTTTCCGTCATTCAACTTTTCACATTTTTCATCAGCCCGGAGTCGAGAATCACTTCGGTGATCAACGACCGGGGCGTCACATCAAAAGCGGGATTATACACGGGAGCGAATTTAGGGCTGTGCCCTCCCCTCACCTCATCCGGAGCGCGTTCCTCGATGGGGATGTCTTTCCCGGTCGCGCATTTTTCGTCCAAAGTCGTTCTCGGCGCCACGACATAAAACGGAATCTTATGAAAGGCCGCCTGGACCGCGAGCGAATATGTCCCGATCTTATTCGCGGCATCGCCATTTTGAGCAATTCGATCCGCCCCTACGAAGATCCTGCTGACCTTCCCTTGCCCCATCAATGAGGCAGCCATGTTGTCGCAAATTAATGTATACGGAATCCCGAGCTTCTGCAGTTCCCAAGCCGTCAAGCGGGCCCCCTGAAAGAGCGGTCTCGTTTCGTCGACATAAACATGGAGCCGCTTGCCTTGTTCGTGCGCTCTTCGAATCACCCCAAGCGCCGTGCCGATTCCCGCGGTTGCGAGCCCCCCCGTATTACAGTGGGTGAGAATGGAGTCGCCATCCTGAATCAGCGCTGAACCGTGCTCCGCCATCGCCTCGCAAAGAGCCACATCTTCGTCGAAGATCGCTTCGGCTTCGCGCACAAGGTCCGCACCACCGCTTCGAACCCGGATCATCCGATCGACCGCAGACATCAAATTCACCGCGGTCGGTCTCGCGGCCCGAAGCCGCTGGGCGGCGTCGAGCCAGTCGGCGGCTGTGGCGCCGTCTTCGGCGAATCGAGCGAGGACTAAAGCTGCGGCTACGCCAATGAGCGGCGCTCCGCGAATCGCGAGCCGTTGAATGATCTCGACCATCTCAGTGGGAGTCGTACCGGAAATCCAGAGTTCCTGGTGTGGCAAACGAGTCTGATCCAAAACCCAGAGTCTTTCGTCGACATGCTTCAGGCCCAATGAAATCATTCTCTTCATAGAATCCTCTCGCCCAGTTTCTTCCTCATCTCGCGAAGGGCCTGAACCTCCTCCGGCGGCAACACGGAAAGACCGCCGAGTTCCTTTGCGAGTTTCAGAATTCCACAGACATGTTCGAGCCGTTCCATCCCGTTATAGGCTTCATCAAGGTCCTCGCCCCAACTCACGGCCCCATGCCGTGCCAGGATCATAACTCGCGAGCCGGGAAGAAATGGCGCGAGTACCTCGCCCATCTTCTCGGTCCCGGGACGGGCATAGGGGATAACGGGAACCCGCCCCAGCGCGAGAATCAGCTCTGAAAGAGATTCCGAAGGAAGTTCGGAAAGTTCAGGGAAAGCCACGCTCCAGGCGATCGCGGTCGGCGGATGCGCATGTACGACAGCTCGCGCTTTGGGACAGCTGCGATAGATCGCCAGATGCATCAAGCGTTCGCTGGAGGGCGTACCCTGAAGTGTTTCATTTTTTGAGGTGATGACAGCGATATCTTTTTCCCGCAAAAGCGCTTTGCTCTTTCCTGAGGGCGTGATCAGGACCCGTTCATCGGCGACACGATAGCTTACGTTGCCATCGGCTGATGCGAGAAGATTGCGACGATGAAGTCTCGTACAAACGCGGATGAGTTTTCGGGAGATTTCCGCTTCAGTCATGACGAAATCCTTAGACTTTCAAGAGCCGCGCCGATCTTATCCCGAAAAACCGCGACACGATGCATGAGACTTTCAAAATCAATGGTGAGAACCTTTTTTCCCTTCATCAGGACCTTTCCGTCACAGATCACAGTATCGACTTCAAGCCCCTGGGTCGAATAGACCAACTGGCTGATGACGCTGTGAACCGGCTGCAAATGTGGAAATGCGAAATCGACAACGACAAGGTCGGCCCGCTTTCCCACTTCGAGGCTGCCGATCCGATCATCGAGACCGAGCGCCTTTGCGCCCCCGATCGTGGCACAAACAAGGGCCTGTTCAGCGATCATCGCGGTATTGCTTTTTCCGACGAATTTCTGAAGCTTCGTCGCCAAATCCATGGCTCCGAACAAACTGAGATCGTTATTGCTCGCAGCGCCGTCCGTCCCGAGCGCGACCGGAATTCCTTCCGCCAGGTACCGCGAAACAGGCGCAATGCCCGAACTTAATTTGAGATTTGAATCGGGATTGTGAACGACCGAAGCGCCTGAAGCCTTCAGAATCGCGATATCAGCTTCATTCAGATGAACACAGTGCGCGCAGATCGTTTGCCGGTTCAGGAGGTTCAAATCGAAAAGATATTGGACCGGAGTTTTTGAATGCTTCTTCAGTGATTCGAGGACCTCGCCCTCCGTCTCACTCACGTGAATGTGAACGCGGGCTCCGGTTTTTGCGGCCAGGTCAGCAACTTCCCTGAGCTGCTCCTCGGTACAGGTGTAAGGGGTATGAGGTCCGAGTATCGGGGTGATTCGTTCATGGGACCGCCACTTGGCGAAAAAACTCTCAAACAGAGCGCGCTTGTCCCGCCCGAGATCCTTGTCTTCCGGAAGCGGAAAACCCGACCAAACTTGCGAAACCATTCCCCTCATCCCGGAGCGATCGAGCACCGAAGCAACACTCTCCGGGTAAAAATACATGTCACAGACGGTGGTCACGCCAAAACGGATTGATTCCAGCGCGGCCAATTCTGTTCCGACTTGCACGAACTCGGAATCGACAAACTGACTTTCCAGAGGAAGTATCCGGTCGAAAAGCCATTTTTCGAAAGGAAGGTCATCTTCCATTCCGCGGAAGAGACTCATCGCGAGATGGGTGTGGCCGTTCACAAAAGAAGGAAGAACAACCTGATCGGACGCATCGATGAACTCCTTAGATTCGATGACTCGACTGGAATCCCAAGGCGCAATCAGCTCGATTTCCTGACCGCGAATTCCGAGAAAAATGTCACTTTCAGGTCGCGCCGCCCCGCCGGCCATGGATAAGAAAGTCCCGCAATGAATTCCAATATCAAATCGAGGCGCACTCATGAGAAGCAAGTCTGCCAAAAGGTCCAACCTTATTCAATGTTTTGTCTTTGAATTTGCAGACTTACATGAACAACATTTACCTTGCGCCGCGTCAATGCTGTGGTATGTTCCCCCGGCTCGGAGGTAGAATTGTTTCCTGATCCCCACGACTTCCATCGCAAACGACCGAAGTTTTCGCGGATTGCTTGGGTTATTGGCATCATTGCGCAATTCGGTTTATCTGCGGAAGCAGCACAAGAGTTCACTTCGCCGGATCACCTTTCACTTGCATTCGATGCGGTTAATTACCTGTACCTTCCGACTGACACTCGGGAGCCTGTCTTTGAATCCTTTGGCCTGAAAGGAAGAAAGTCATCAGAAAGCAGAGTTCTGGAAGCCCGCGCCGAAGGCGAACTGAAGCTCATTCTCACCCCGCAGGTGCATACCTATTTCGAAGTTACTGAAGCTTTCCTGGGCAGTTCGTCAATGCTATCGGAACGAACTCGTTTTCGGACAGGCAGAAAGCTGGAAAACTGGAGCCAGCTCGATCAGGTCTGGCAACTCGGAATCTGGCAACCTCGTTTTCGCTGGGATTACCTCCACCCGGATCCGGTCGGCTTAACCGGTTTTTTCGTCGAAGTCGCGGACTCAAACACGGGTGGTTTTGAATTCGTCGCGTTTGGCTCACCCATTTTCATTCCTGAACGAGGGGTGCCGATCACCGTCTTCAATGGAACGCTGACCTCTCCTTCAGCCTGGTTCACGCCCCCCACATCGAAGCTCGATATCTTCGGAGAAGAAACTCCGCTTCGTTATACTCTGGACGTTCCTCCGCTTTCTGAAATCGTCTTAAATCCGAGTCTGGCACTGATGGTGAGGACAAATAGCGCGGCCCGCGCGAGTTCCGGTCTCTGGGCTTCGGCCGCTTACGGCTACAAACCGATGAACCAACTGCTCCTGGCCCATAACGGCCGGAATCTCTACATGCCGACGTACGATATTCCAGTCACGATCAGACCGCGCGTGACCTATCATCAT
Organism: Bdellovibrionota bacterium; assembly: GCA_035291325.1. Taxonomy (GTDB): domain Bacteria; phylum Bdellovibrionota; class UBA1018; order UBA1018; family UBA1018; genus XYD1-FULL-55-31. The sequence continues at coordinate 6,368 of DATDSK010000215.1, forward strand.
CTCGCGACGGTCGAGGGCGGTCTTGTCGCGAAGCCAGCAAGCATCACGGTTTCACTCATGCATGACCGGCCTGTAAAACAGGAACTTCCTCCAGGCTGGACTTACCAGGTCGCGGCACCGGCATGGGCCGGCAGCATCTCTCTTTCGACTGAGGTCAGCAAGAAACGTGATCCGGCTCTGCTTGAATTGAATTACCTTCAGCGACTGGGTGGAAACGCTCCAGATCAAGGTTTATTCGCGGACGGCACGAACTCCTCTTTCGAAGCGCGCTACCCGTTCACAACCGCGATCAGTTTGAGCGCTAAATCGAATCTCGCGTTTCTTGGGGGACAGGGATACCGGATTCACGGGTCATTCAGAACGCTCTACGAGTTCACGGAAAACGGAACGATCTGCTCGACGGATTTCAAATACGACCTGAAAGACCATTGGACGCTGCGATTCGGGGCCGATCTCCTCGCGACCGATGTATTCGGGAGCTCGGATACAAGAAACAATCATTTCATCGCGCGATATCAGGTGAACAATCGAATCGAAGCGGGGGTCGTCCATGCTTTCTAATTTCCCCGCGGCAGCTTTGCGCCTCTGCCCGATTCTCGCGCTCATCCTGCTCGCAGGGTGCCATTTCCATTTCAGGGAATCGCCGGGGGGCGAAGGCTCGATGCAATTCGGATCTTCGCAACCGGGCTGCCTGAGCGGCGCGGCTCAGCGGATTTCCGCTTTTCTGAAAGGAGAAGCCAGTCAGCGGGAAGTACTCGCGGTTGCCGATTGCTTTTCCAGTTCCCTCCAGCTCTTCGGGGAACGCACACGAGGCGCTGACCCGGATTTCTATACGCCAAACGAACTACGCGGCTTCCTCGAACGATATTTCCTCAAGACGACCAAGATTTCCGACGGGCTTCTCAGGGAAGCCATGGAATTGAAATGTACGCTCCTCGGCGGCAGCCCGGAAAGACTGACCCGCGATGAACTCGCCCGAGCGGCCGACTTGATCCGGATTGTTGGCGAAGAAGCCGCCAAGCTCGAGCCCCATCTGCCACTGACACCGACCTGGGCGCGCACGCAGAATGCGGCCAGCGTCGATGCTGCGGCAAGAACACTGGAATCAGCCGCCCAGGCCATTGCTCGGCATATTCAGAAGACCGGTTATCCGTATTTGTTCTCGCGCTTCGATGTCCTCCGGGAGGAAATCGAGAAACTCCTGGCGGATTCTGACTCCGGCACTCTCGGCCGCTTCGGAGACCGCTTACCGCTCGCCCGCGCCGTAAAATCGCTCCTGGTGGGACCGGAAGGGGACCGGATCGGCGGACACGAGTGGGTGAATTTTCTCACGACCAGCGCGAGATGGTACGGCATCTTTCTGAAAGCGTCCCAATTTCCTGGAAATTATCCCAGTCCTTTCGCCGGAGCGGGACGTGAACGCATTTCGAGAATTCTTCTGGACTCTTTAGCTCTGATTGAGGAATCCGCGTCCCGACATCCCGGAAGGGTCATACCATTCGAGGAATTCGAGGCCCTCATTGATGCAATCCGTGACTCCGAGCTGGCGATCGCGGGTTTAACTCCGGAACGAGCAAAAAATCTCAAAGTCGCGCTGAAAAAATATCTCAGACCCCTCTTTCGCAAGGTCTTCGGCCCGGAGCCGGGGCCCGGCGGCCGATACGCGGAAGGCTTTACACAACCGGGAGTGCAGCGGCTCGTCAATTTTGCCGTACACTGGTCGGAAGGACAGCGCTATCTCGACCAGCTCTTCGCGAAACTTGCCGCGCTAAACGGGGTCGCCGTCGGCAAAACCATCGGCTTCACAAGCACCGAAATCCAGGCGGTAGCGGTCGAGGATCTTTTCCCCCCGCAGGAGCGAAATCCCGTACTCGAGGATGCCGCTGCCCGAATCCAAAATATCGTTCGCAAGCAACCGCCCCTCTTTTTCGGCGAAGATTATGAAATCACCATTCTCCCGCGATCAGCTGAAGAACGCTTCACGCTCCATACGGTTTCGATCGCAAACCTGCTTTACGAGCTGATCCGAGTCCTCATCCAGGGATATGGCGAGGATCCCGAACGGGCGCGATCCGAAATCGGGGTGACCGGCGCGGAATTCTACTCCTTTTTCGAGGACATCAAGGATGTCGGCTTCGCGGCCCGACTCTTCGACCCGGATCGAGACAACGAGAAGATGATCGCCTTGCGTTTCCAGGAAGGCAATCTGTTCACCTATTCGGCAAACGGAGATGATTTTCTCGACCTCGATGAAGGCGGCCAGCTGCTCGCGTTCCTGTTCTCGACTTATCGGCTTTCAACGAACATCCACAAGGCAATCGTGAACTCCTGCAGCGGATGGATCGGACCCGATGATGTATTCGGAAAGCCGACGGTCGGAACCGGATGTTATCGGGAACAGTTCTTCGGGAACGCGCACCCCTTCTGGGACAGACTGCCGGGCATGGTCGAATATTACGCCCGCTTAAGCGATGAAGAACGGGTTCCCTTCGAACAGTATCTGGAAACCGCGTCCCGGCTTTCGGGATACACGGATCGCGTGATGATCAACTCGAACGACTCGCTCGGCTTTGCGGGCGTACTGCAGTACGTGGAGGCGCTCATGAGCCGATTTGATCGGGATCAATCCGGTTTTATTGATTACGCGGAATCGAAAGCAGCCTTTCCGGTTTTTAAAACGGCGATTGAGGCGGTCGTGGAGAAACGAAAGCTGTCAAAACACGTTCCCGAAAAAGATTACGAAGCCTTGTTTACCTATCTACTCGCGCATGGGGAACCGCCGAAACCGAATCTCGGCGGCCTTGTAAGTTGGACCAGATGGAAACTGAAGAATCGCTGGAATTTTCAGGCATCACGGCTGACATTGATCAAGATTTTCGCAATGCTCCAAAGCACCTAGTGCGGCGACCACTTGCGCCTGTCGCTCCGGTTTGCTATACGTCTCCTATCCTAAAAACCTCGGCAATGCCGCTTAAGCGCGGCGATGCCCGAGGAGGGCACTTTTTACCACCGCTCAGATGGAACCGATGAGGGTTCATCCCGGCGAATTTTTCGGCCCCATTGCACAGAAAACCAATACAGCGAGTAACAAAGGAGGGACGAATGTCCTTACGAATGCTCAAAGTTGTTGGCGCTCTGGTGATGGGGAACATCGCGCCACTTATCGCTCACGGCATAGAAGCCCCATTTCCAACGGCGACCAGCTCCGATTACCTGGCCAGCCTTCTTCAACGCGACGGCATCCGAAAACCTGTCGATCTGAAACTCAGACCCGATCTCGCGGACATTGCGCGTCAAGCCACGGAATACTTCGACACGTTCGATCTTGGATGTGAATTCACGGCTCTCTACGAGGTTCGAGTGCTTCAAAACGGCAATCAGTGGATTGCCGGGTACGAAGCTCGATTCGAATGCGAGGACGGCCCGAGTCCGGCTGCCGCGACGTATTTCGACGTGAATCACAACATGCTGGGCACTCTGGATATCGCCTCGTGAAAACTTGACGCATTCAGGCTAAACTGGGTTTCCAGGGAAGGAAGCTCAATGGGAAATTACTGGATCAGCCTGGCCGTATGCGCTTTGACTTATCTCGGCCTGGCCTATGGCCGAGTACCCAGACTGAAAATCGATCGCGCGGGAATAGCGCTCATCGGAGCCACGATTCTGATTGGCACGGGCGTATTCTCACTCGATGAAGCCGTTCGTGCCGTGGATTTTGAAACCATCATTCTCTTATTCGGAATGATGGTCGTGGTGAGCTGCCTCCGTTTATCGGGCTTCTTCGCTGCTGTCGGCGGTTCGATGCTGAGCCGCTTTTCGGAACCTCTCCCGGTTCTGGCCCTCACGATCGGGCTTTCAGGGGTTCTTTCAGCCTTTCTCGTGAACGATGTGATCTGCCTGGCAATGACCCCTTTTGTCGTGCTCCTCACGTCACGTCTGAGGCTGAATCCCGTTCCATACCTGATCGCGCTCGCGACCGCTTCGAATATCGGCTCATCGTGTACGATCATCGGAAATCCCCAGAACATGATCATTGGAAGCCTGTCGAAGATCCCTTTCCTCGAATTCACGTCGCGACTTGCTCCGATCGCGGTCATCGGACTACTGCTGAACTTTCTTCTGGTCGCGATGATTTACAGAGGCAAGCTGCGCCAAGATCAGACCAGTTTTCGCACCGCCATCGGCATCGGGATCGAAAGTTCTCTTACCCAATTGAAAGCACTCCATCGACGCGTGATGCTGATATCCCTGTCGATCACCTTGGGCGCGGTCATCTGCTTCTTCTCGGGTTTACCGATTGCGATCGTCGCGCTCGGCGCGGCATCCTGCCTTCTGGTGCTTCTCGGCAAAATCAGGCCTGAAAAGATCTACCGCGAAATCGATTGGAGTCTTCTCGTCATGTTCAGCGGGCTTTTCATCGTTGTACACGCGTTTGACTTGAACATTCTCAGCGGGTGGACGCCCTCGGCTTGGGGGATACTCGGAAAGAACCCGATCGGCTTCATTACGGCGACCTCGGCTGTGCTTTCAAATCTCGTCAGCAACGTTCCGGCTGTGCTTCTTTTCAAGGCCGTTCTGGCGGCAACCCCTGAGGCTGTCCGTCAGGAATCATGGCTCGCCCTTGCAACGGCAAGCACGTTTGCGGGTAACTTCACGCTACTCGGATCAGTCGCCAACCTGATCGTTATCGAATCAGCGAAGCGTCGCGGTATAGTCGTCTCTTTTTGGGAATACTTCAAAGTCGGCCTGCCGCTTACATTGATCACGCTTTTCCTGGGCTTCGGATGGCTGAGCTGGGTGAAACTGTAACCGGGCCGCGCAGCCCGATCCCTATTTCTTGGAATCGCGGGGACCACGCTTTCCCCGATAATTGCTGACCCAGCGCTGGTGCTTTGCCTTATGAGGCTGCAGAAGTGCCTGCTGGATTGTCCGATCCTTCCAACTTTTCGCGACAAACACGGCTCGTTTTGTCATCGGGTCGATTCCGCTCCAGTACATCGCGGTCGCGAGGGTCATCGGCGTCGGGATGAAGCCCTGAACCTGCTGGAGCTTCCAACCATGTTTTCTCATGTACTCGAAGACGGTTTCCATCTTCTCGTGCGTACTTCCTGGAAACCCGCTGATAAAATACGGAACGATGTACTGCTCTTTGCCGGCTTCCTTCGAATATTGCTCAAAGAGCTGCGCGAATGAGGTGAAGAATTCGGCTTCAGGTTTTCTCATGAGGCTCAGCACTTCCGGATCGAGGTGTTCGGGCGCGATTTTCAGGTGCCCCCCCACATGGTGCGTGATCAATTGCCGGAGGTATCGCCTTCCCGCCTTTTCGTCCTGCAGGGCAAGGTCGTAGCGGACCCCCGAGGCGACCAGGACCTTTCTTATACCTGGCTGGTGCCTGGCCTTTTCGAGCAAGTCCAGTTGCGCCGCGTGGCTCGAACGAAGATGCGGGCAGGCCTTCGGAAAAAGACAGGAGAGCTTGCGACAGCGGCTTTGAATCTCGGGACTTTTGCAACCCATTCCGTACATGTTCGCGGTAGGACCCCCGACATCGCTCACGATCCCCTTGAATTCAGGCTGGCCGTTCAATCCGGTGATTTCCTTAAGAACGTTTTTCTCGCTCCGGGATTGAACAATACGCCCCTGGTGCAGCGATATCGCGCAAAAGGAACACCCGCCAAAGCACCCCCGTGCAGCCGCGACGGAAAAACGGATCATATCAGCCGCCGGAATCCGGGATTGATACGAGGGATGCTGTTCTTTCGTGAAGGGAAGGTCGTAAATCGAATCGAGCTCCTCGACGCTCAAGGGGAGAGACGGAGGATTGACGACTACCGCCTTTGCCCCGTGGTATTGGACGAGACGCTTTCCATTATATGGATTCGCCTCGTACTCGATCAGGTACGAAGCCTTCGCGAACTTCTTTTTCTCGTCTCGCACTTCCTCGAACGAAGGCAAAGTCAACCGAGGCTCAAGCGTCCTCGCGCAGTCCCGGGTCGTCACGTAAGCGAATCCGCGTTCGTTCCGAAGCTTCTCGAATGCGCGTTGAGTCGCAGGATCGTGAATCGAAAGCGCCCGCCCCACTTCGTTTTCCGCCCCCCGAAGAACGGCGGTGAGAGCCGTTGCGGGCCGTTCCCCCATTCCGAACACCACAAAATCCGCTTCGAGATCCATCAAAATGGAAGGGCGTACCTTGTTCTGCCAATAATCGTAATGCGCGAGCCTGCGGAGGCTTGCCTCGACACCTCCCACGATGACGGGCGTGTCGGGAAAAGTCCGCCGCGCAAACTTCGCGTAAACGGTCGCGGCGTAATCCGGACGTTTGCCTCCGCCCCCCCCCTCGGAGTACATGTCATCGGAACGCCGGCGGCGGTTCGCCGTGTAGTTATTGATCATGCTGTCGACGGTACCGGACGAAACCCCGACAAAGAGCCGTGGTCTTCCCATTCGGGCGAGATCGGCCATGTCGACTGTCTCGCAGCGCGGTTGCGCGATAATGCCGACCCGGAGCCCAAGTCGCTCGAGCCAACGCCCTAGGCACGCGATACCGAAACTGGGATGATCAACGTAAGCATCACCGGAAACGAGAAGAACATCGAGATCCGCCCAACCACGCAGCTTCATTTCCTCCCGAGTCATCGGGAGAAAGCGCGCGGGCTGGGTTGGCTTTTGCTGCTTGAGTCGGGACATTGCCAGACTTCGATTAACATTTGAGCAGCACGGAAGCGACGGGAAATTACTGCGAGTACTGATTGTTCAGCACGACGATCTCGACCCGGCGATTCTTGGCACGCCCCCATGAGTCCGTGTTGCCCTTCGATTCATCCTTGGGCTCTTTAACGGGGCGAAAGTACGAATACCCGGCGACTCCGACCCGCTTTGGCTCGATATCGAACCGCTGAATAAGATACTTCGCGACCCAAGCCGCGCGGGCGCTCGACAGTTCCCAGGCACTCGGAAAACCCGGCGTTCTGGCTTCGGACGAATCGGCGTGGCCCTCGATCCTGAACAAGCGTGTGGTTTTGGCAAGCACTCTGCCGATGCGGTCGAGCATGGGACGGAGATCCTCGCTGACATCCACCTGACCTTGCTCGAACAGATCCTTCGCCGCCAGCCGGACGAGGAGGCCCCTGCTGTCGAACTGCATCTGGAACTTTTCCGCGATATCAGAAACCCCGAATTCGAGGCTGATCGATTCTTCGAGAAGCTCCCGAATTTCCTGAAGTTCGCTGTCCTGCTCGGCCGCCGTGTTGGTTTTTCCCGCCGGGAGATTATGGACGCGGCCGCCCGGGGTCTCAGGCATTTCAAACGGCCTTGCGGTATTTCCGCCGGAAGCGCCGTTCAGATCAATCATCCAGATCGGACCGGCAGAGGCGAACGCCGCTTTCATGCTCGCGGAGACCTTCTTGAACTTCGACATGTCGGCTTGCGAGATCGCGTACATGATGACGAAGAATGCGAAAAGCAGCGTGATAAAATCAGCGTACGAAACCAGCCAGCGCTCCAAATTAACGTGTTCAGGATGCTTTTTTCTCATGATCGCTAGGCTTTTTTGCCGCCTCCGCCTTCATCACCGCGTCGAAGCGATTCCTCGACGAAAACCTCGAGCTTTTCCTGCAGGAAGTGAGGGTTAAGTCCCTCCTGAATCCCGATAACGCCCAGCTTGACCACCTCTTTGGTCACCATTCGCTGAGCCGCTTTTCTTTTCAGTTTTGTCCCCATCGGGATGAGCCACAAGTTAGCCGCGCCGACTCCGTAGACGGTCGCGACGAAGGCGACGGCGATACCTTCACCGATTTTCGAGGGATCATTCAGCATCGACATAACGTGAATGAGACCCAAGACCGCGCCGATGATTCCGATGGTCGGCGAATACCCGCCCGTTCCTTCCCAGACTTTTCCGGCATTTTCTTCTTCTTCGAACGCGAGATAAATCTCGTTATCGATGATTTCCTTGACGGTGTTCGGTTCAAATCCGTCGATGACATACTTGATGGATTTCTTGAAGAGCGGGTTCTGAATGGATTCGCGCTGACCTTCAACCGCGAGGACCCCCTCTTTTCGCGCGATGGTCGCGATCCGGATCATCTCATCGATGGTCGGCCGAACATCCATGTCCACCTTGGTGAAAACCGAGGGAACCGCGCGGAAGGCGTTTTTGATATCCTGAACGGGAAAAGACAGGAACATAGCACCAAACGTTCCGCCGAACACGATCAACGCTGCTGTCCCCTGAACGATCTGGCCGATATGGCCGCCTTCGAGAACCTGCCCACCGACGACCGCGGCCACTCCGAGAATCGCACCGACAATTGAAGCTATATCCATCGCCTAGTCACTCCGATTTACTTGAGCCTTGAGAAAGCGGCTCATGGTACAAACGCTGACGGTAATGCATCGTTTCTTGAATTACCTGATCCACGCTCTC
>DATDSK010000216.1:0-7270 GCA_035291325.1 Bdellovibrionota bacterium
GCACGCATTCGAAGTCATCGGGAAATGGATTGACCGATATCACAACGAAAGGCCGCATCAGGCGCTGGGATACCTCACGCCGACGCAGTATGCGGGGAAATTAGCGGCCTGAGTTGTCCAAAAAGTGAGGGGACACTACAAACAGGCGGTGTCTTTTGCGATAGCGGCGGGGTCGAGACTTTCGTCGGGCTTGGCGAGGAATCTGGTAAGTTTGATCTTCCAGTCCGTGTGGACCGTGATCGCATTGTTGAAGTCCATTCGTTCCTGAGCGGCTGTCTGGCAGTTTCCATTGACGAGACAGAGCAGCTCATTCGCTGTTTTCCGTTGGATCTCCGCCTGATTCGCGAGGTGCATCGCGGCTGACGAGGTGTTCTGGGCCGCGCCGGAATTATCCTGATTCGCGTGCTCCATTTCGGTGACCGCCTTGGCGATTTCGGTAATTCCACGGGCCTGTTCGCTCGAAGCGGTCGCGACTTCGCGGACCAGCTGGTCCACTTCGCTGACTCCCTTCACCACCTGATCAAGGACCTCGCCGCAGCGTTGAGCAACTTTCACGCCTTTTTCAACCTTTGTCTTGCCTTGGAGAACCATCCGGTCAACCTTTGCTTTCGTGTTGTTCGCGACGTTTTCGACTTTTTTCACGCTCTCGTCCAGCATTTGCGCGATCTCTTCGGCGGCTCTGCCGCTCATTTGGGCAAGGTTGCCGACCTCCTCGGCGACGACGGCGAACCCTTTGCCGCTGTCACCCGCGCGAGCTGCTTCGACCGAAGCATTGAATGAAAGAAGCTTGGTCTGAAAAACGATGTCGTTGATGACCTTGGTCTTCTCGGCAATGCTGGAGATGACCTTCACGATTCCGGCGATTTCCTTATTATTCGCCTCGATCTCGTTCGTCAGTTCGTCCGTGCTCTTGCTGATTTCCTCGATCGCGACAATGGTTTCGTGAACGGCGGTTTTGCCAGCGCCAGCGGTTTCGGCGCTCGAAGCGGAGATACTTTGAGCCTTTGCCGCGTTATCCGCGTTACGTTGTACCGTTGCAGTCAGCTCTTCTACGGCCGATGAAGTTTCCTGAAGCGCGGCTGCCTGCTCCGAGACACTCGAAGCCAGGGCTTCGCCCGAGGTAAATACCTGTCGCGAAGCGACTGTGACTTCGTCGGCCCCGGCGGAGAGCGATGATGCGACCCTGTCGACTACGCTGAAGACACTTTTCGAAAGAAACACGATGATCGCGGAGACAAAGAGCACAATTAATAAGCCGAAGCCCAACGAGATATATTGGACGTTTCGAACGAGGGCATAGAGTTCGTCCGTGGGCATCGTTGATGCCACGATCCAGCCCATTCTTTGCGACTTGCCGAAAAATCCGGTCTTGACGATCCCGTCGAAGGTGTAACGGATAAAATCGCTCTGCTTTTCCAGGAACACCTTGCCCCATTCCGTTTGAGCGAAGTTCGTCTTCAGGATGTTTTCCTTGTTTGGATGGGCGAGGGCGAGGCCGGTCGAATCGAGAATGAAGACATAGCCGCTGCTGCCTATTTTTATCTGATTGACGAAATCAGTCGAGAAGGCGCTCAGCTCGATGGGAGTACCCATGATACCGAGGAGTTTGCCCCGTGACATGATCGGGGCAGTGACGAGCGAAACAGGCCGGCCGGTGGCCGGCGAAGGTTCCGCGTTGCCGACCCAGGTCAGTCCTTCGCGGGCTTTTTCATAACTGAGTTTAAAATTCGGCAATTTCTGAAGCTCGACGCCGATCGATTTCCCATCAATGGAATCGAGGAAGAGCCGCCCGTTGCTGTCAGCTAGAAAAACGTTTTCGTAAAACGGTGAAAGCCGGTGGTGCTCACGAAGCATCGCCTCGGCTTCCTTCAGGTTCTTGCCTTGGAGCGCGTCGTGAAAGACTGTACTGAGGGCCAGGAGCTGCGCATCCCGTTCCCGGTCGCGAAGCCAAGTATCGAGTTCGGTGATCGTTTTTTTAACTGCCATCTCCAGTCCGGCTTCCTGCAAACTGATAATGGCCTTGGCTGCGGAACGATAGGAAATTACGGAAAGGGTGCCGATCGAAAGAACGAGAACTGGAATGACTGATGCGAGGAGCTTCTGTTTCAAAGACAAACTGGCGAACTTCTGCATAAGAAAAAACCTCTCATGAAAGATCAAACAGAATGGTTTATCGAGCTATGTCCTATTCGGCGTCTGCGGGGCGAGGCATGAGGCATTTTGTCAATGAAAAGCGTGTAAAATCGTGACGCGGTGTCTCACGCGTTCGTCGAACTCCCGTGGCCTTTGATGTCGGAACGACTGAAGTGATCAGTGTCCCAGGGCTGCGTGCCAATCTCGTTGTGGCATTTGATTTCACCGCGATACTCGACGCATCCGGCGGACAGGGCATGTCCCGCTTCAAGGCGTACGCAGTTGACGCCCTCGGGATGCAAACGCGAAGCTCTCAGGCGGTGAAGCGATTGAGTAGGAAATGCCGCGAGTGTTTCTAGCTTGCGGCTCGTTAACCGGTCAAATGTTCCTTCCTGGCTCTTTTGATCAGAACTCATAGCCGGCCGAAACAAACGTGTAATGGAACAATGAAAAGGTGTAGACCGTCTTGTTGTCCGCACCGCCCTCGAGGATACGGTATCCAACCGCCACACTGAAGCCTGGAGTCGAAAATTTTCTGCGAACGCCTAGTCGTACGTCCTCAGCTCTTCCTTGTGGTGCCGCCAGCGCGTCGAGCTCCAGTTCCGCGTGCCAGCCTGGAATCAAACGATAAGCCACAGCGCCGTGAATCAGCGGAACTATGCCGATATTCTTTTTCTCCTGTACGATGGAACCCTGGCGTAAACGGATAATTGCGTCGCGAACTTTCAGGGTGACCCCCGCCCATAGCGACCAATCGTCATTCTGAATGAAGCCATAGCGGTACGTCGCGCGATAAGAGTTGAACTTGAAGGTGCCCTCGGTGGTCACGCCCGCGTCGAAGACCATACCCTGAAAGTTCACCTGTTCCGCGAGTTCCCCCCGATCTTCGAGAGTCAATGGAGCGAGAACGGCTCGTAGTTGGTGCCGCTCCGCAAACAAAAATCCCGCCTCAAACCGGTATGCCGGTACCGGCGAGCTGAGAAGACTTTTCATGTCGAAGCGCGTGCCTGTGTCGCCCGGGATCGCGGCGTCGTTGCGCGCTTGCCAAAGAATTTGGCCTTCAGTCTCAAGCGACAGCCCTGGCTGATGCGACGTGGGAACGACGGACCCTTCGACGGGACAGGACAATAATGCAGTGATAAGGGCAAGGGCAGAAACGATACCTTTTTTCATGACTGAAGTCCTTTCAGAGCTGGTGATCACGATATAGCATAAACAACAGATATAGCGTCTGCTTGAAATGCGATGAACGGCGAGATTCGGGCTCTGTATGAGATCGCACGGCTGCCAAACTGGTACCAAAAAAGATTGCTTGGAGAGCAGGGCCGAATACACATGTCTCGAATGCCAGGCTAACGGTCAGCTTTGTTCAAAGTCGACTTATAAGCTTTGAAGTAATAGACGCAGGTCACGCATCCCAGGGAGGATTTCCATGGACCGATTTCTCGATGGTTGTTGAAGGCAGTGTTACGGGACAAACTGACGATCGCGCGGAAATGCCGAAGCTTATGACCGATGGACCAGCGCGAAACCTCCTACGAGAACAGGGATACAAAGAACGAGACCACGTTTACTTAAAAAACGGTTTTCGAGGTCAGAAGACGCCTTCTATAGTCTTAGCCCATTCGTCGAGCGAACTTTGACGAGAAGCGCCTCGATCTCATCGAATTCGAGGCGCTTCTCTAGATTCCTAAGCTGCGGTCTTTCGCTCGCCTTTTTTTGCCGTTAACAAAGACACAACCACCAGGACGATGAATCCAAGCGGAATGGATACGATCGCCGGCTGGCTGAAGGGAACAATAGCCTTTTCTGGATCAATTCCGTAAACGTCTTTGTAAGCCTGCGCGCTGAGGAGAATCCAACCCAGCGAAGAAATCATTCCGGCCGTGATGGCCGCAGTGATTCCCTGTTTGGTTGTTTTCTTCCAGAAGAGCAGCATCACGAGTGCAGGCAAATTTGCCGAGGCCGCGATATTGAAGGCCCAGCCCACCAAGAAGTTCACGTTCATCTTCGAGAAAAGAATCCCCAGAACGATCGCGAGGAGTCCTACGCAAATCGCCGCGATTTTGGCTACGCGAACTTTTTTGAAATCATCGAGGTTCATCTTCAGATAGTTCGTGATGATGTCGTGCGCGACAGCGCCGCTCGCGGCCATGATAAGACCGCTGACGGTGCCTAGGACGGTTGTGAACGCCACGGCAGAAATGACCGCGAAAAGGACCTCGTTGAAGCTCTTTGCGAGTAAAGGGGCTGCCATGTTCGAGTCTGTAACGTCGAGCATGCCGCTGGTCATGGCGCCAAGGCCAAGATAGAGGGTCAGCACGTAAAAAAAGCCAATGGCCGCGATGCCTACGACGGTGCTCTTGCGCGCACTCACCTGGTCCTTAACGGTGTAGTAACGGATCAGGATGTGCGGAAGCGACGCGGTTCCGCAGAACAGCGCGAGCATGAGTGATAAGAAGTCCAACTTGTCAGAGAACTTGTTGCTTCTCACCTTTTTAAAAGTAGGACTGGATCCGGGCGTCAGGAAATCAGATCCTGGAGTAGGCTTCTGATAATAGATGTTCGTGACACTGCCGTCCTTTTCAGTGATTTTGTCTGAACCCCAGAGAATCACGTCTGTGTTCTGCATTGTTCGAAAAAATGACAGGGGACCGAGAGGACCGGTCTCCGGGGCGCCATCAGGAAGCCTATAAGCGTAGCCAACGGGTTTAAGATCCTCTTGTCCCTCGCTTTTGCCTTGGGGCTTGCCGTTGACGAGCCTTCTTCCGTCCTTAAAAACGGTGATAGACTGGGTTTCAAAAAGAGTTCCGTTCGCTTCGGTTTTCCAGACGGAAACGCTTCCCGTAGCTTTGTCGAGGATGCGAACATAAGGCTTGTTCGTCCATGCTGAAGAAGGAGGGATGACCGCCTTCGCGGGTTCTTTTGTTAGATCGGCAAGCTGAACATCTCGAGCAAATATTTTCGCAAAAGTGCCGTCCGCTCCTTTTGGCGACGTCGAGATGCCACGGGCCAGAATCATGACAGTGATCGCGGCGCAGAGACCGACGAGTAGGGAACCTTTGATGAATTGTACCCAAGTCGTCGAGACCATTCCCGCCGAGACTACGATTAAAATCACGACAAGCCCGACGGTAATCACGCCGACGAAATGCGGAAATCCAAGGAGCGGCTGCACAAGGGCGCCTGCGCCGACCATCTGAGGGATGAGATAAAATATGCTCACCACCAAAGTGCTGATGGCTGCCGTGAGTTTGATGCCTCGGGAGTTGAATTTGTTGTCAAGCGCATCGGCAAACGTGAAACGTCCCAGTCGTTTCAGGGGCTCGGCTATGATAAAGAGGGCCACGATCCAGCCGGCCAGATAACCGATCGAATACAGAAAGCCGTCATAGCCGTAGAAGGCGATCATTCCGCAGATACCGAGGAACGAGGCCGCTGAGAGATAGTCCCCGGCAAAGGCGACGCCATTCACCGCCCAGTGGATTGTTCCTCCTGCAGTAAAATAGTCTTTGGAGGATTTGGCCTTGGCTCCCAAATAGAAGCTCAGACCCAAAACTGCTCCGACAAAAAGCAAAAAAATCGCTACCGCAATAGCTGATGAATTGTGAATCATTTTTTGCTCCCTTGGCTGCTTTTTTTGCAAAGCATCATGTAGATCAGGGCTAAGACGAGGGCTGCGGCAATCAGTAAGAAACCATAAACGATTGCGAGGTTAAGTCCGCCCAGTACCGGGGTGCTCATGATCGCTGGATGAAAGGCACTTAGACCCATGAATCCGGTATAAAAAAGCACGTAGACGACAAATAATAGAATTCCGAGACGCGCATTGTGGGTCACGACAGTCTCGTCTTCCTGTTCTTTGGTAACGGGTGTCTTAAAATCCAGTCCGGCCATCATCCCCTCCAGGTAATTACTATGTAAGCAGTCTGCTTGTAGCTTAGATTTTTGACCTTCTCATGCGACGGGCCATTGTCAAGGGGCTGTTGTTGGTCAACTTTTGTTATGGTAGTTTTTTCTGAGTCTTATGGGTCACTCAAGACAACAAAAAAAGAGCTGGAAACGATTTGTCGTTAATATCGTCTCACCCGCGGTCTTAACGATCGTTTTCTTCAATATCTCCATCTTCATGGTCATCATCCCGTCCATGAAAAGCGCCATTATTGAACGGAAGAAGGAGACGATCAAAGAGCTGACGCTCACTATTCTTAGCGAACTTTCGGCGCTTGACCAGCAGGTTAAAAGTGGAGCCCTAAGCGCTCCAAAAGCGCAAAAACGTGCACTCGAGCAAATCGAGACAATCCGGTACGGGGAAGAGAGTAAGGACTATTTTTGGGTGACAACGATGCGCCCGACCATGGTCATGCATCCCTATCGTAAGGATCTCGACGGACAGGATGTTTCCAAATATTCCGATCCGAGCGGGAAGATGCTCTTTTCCGAATTCGTAAAAACCGTTCGAGCAAAAGGTGAAGGCTATGTGGATTATCTCTGGCAGTGGAAAGACGATCCCAGTCGTATCGTACCGAAGCTCTCTTACGTAAAAGCCTTTGAGCCGTGGGGTTGGATCATTGGAACGGGCATTTACCTGGATGATGTGAGAGAAGAAGTCGCTCAGATCACCAGAAGGACCATTCAGCTTTCGATTTTAATTTCAATTCTCATCGCATTTCTTCTTCTTTATATCGCTCGTGAGAGCCTTAAGTCCGAACGAAGCCGAATGGATGCCGAGACGGCTCTGAGAGATTCGGAAGAGAAGTACCGACTTCTGGTGGAATCAACGACCGAGGGTGTGGCTCTGAGTGTCGATGAGCGCCTTGTTTACGGCAATTCGACCCTGTTGCAGATGCTTGGGCACTCTTTGCAGGAGTTGACCCGCAAGACCATTGGCGAGATCTGTATTCACGAGCGGACCGGGGGAAATGGACTACAAGCGAGTTTAATTCCCGATCATCTCTATCTTAAAACAAAGGGCGGGGAGTTGGTTGACGTCATTGCGACGGTTTCGGATGTCATTTTTGAGGGGAAAATGGCTCAGATTCACACCTTTAAAGACATTACTCAACATGACAAGGCTGATGAGGGCCTGTCCCGGATGCTCTCGGAACTGCAAACCGCGCTTCTCATGCCTCATGCC
>DATDSK010000217.1:0-2702 GCA_035291325.1 Bdellovibrionota bacterium
TCGTTCAGTCGCTCTCTTGCGCAAAGGCCAAAGATGGAGCTTCATTCGAAAGAGCCAGCCGGGAAGACAGGAATAAAATGTTCCAGGACGCGATTTTATCGGCACAGTCGGCCCAAGAGGCCCTTTTAGTTGAAAAGTTCAAACATTGTGGCCGGGAGTGCCGTGAACTCCTCAAAGAAGAACTGTCGCGAGACCGTAATGAAAATTTCGCTGATTGGATGTCCATTCAGGCATTTCCCCGATATTTGAGCCGTGAGACTTCGCTCGAAAAGCGCCGGGAACTCGCCGGACTAGCTTCTTCGCTTTTCTGCACTGAACCCGGATATATCAAAACCTCGAACTCGGATCACGATTTTGACGTCATTGAAAAGACTTTTTCGCAACTCCCGCATCCGGAATACCGCGTTCGAAGGCTTTCGGTTTTCAGCCCGAAAGTCGCCGAGCTCGTGAACTGCCGTATGGACGATGAGGTCAAGAAAGGGTTCGGCTCATGCGATTTTTGACGAAAGCGCATACTCTCAGTGCCGCTCTGGTTCTCACGTGGATATTCGGTTCAGCCACGAGCAGCGCCAAAATCATCGTCCCACCCGAGCACTTCTCCGTCTCCGTCCAGGGAAAATACGAAACCCGATGGACAAAAGTTTTCAAAGACGGCCCGGTCTGGGCCTGCCAAACCGACCTGCTGCCCTACTTCGAAGCGAAAGAGGAGCCACTGAAAGACCTCGACTGGCAACGGCTCAAAAAAACCGCGGCCGCAAAAGATCCGGGACCCTGCACGCCGGTCATCCTCGAAGATCACCGGCGCGGAAAAACTGAATCGATCACCAGCTGTCTCGAAAATCCCGAAATCGTCCGGTTCGTCAAGTCAGTGCACAAGAAGTGCGGACGTGGATTGCTATAACCGGCCAGCTGGCGTTTGGCTCCGAGATCATCGACAGTTGCCCGTCTTTCGCTGCCGAACTCAAGGCAGCGTGTACCGAATCTCCAGCTTCGGCCGGAGGGCCGCGTCCGTGTGTTCGGAGCTATACACGATGAAATCGCGCCAGTACGTCAGTGCCGGGGTGAAACGAATCACGAACCCGAGCGATTGACCTCCCGAGTACTGATTCGAAACATAGCTTCTCATGTCGGCATTCCCATCGCCGAAACTGCGCCACCCGTAGGTATCGCCAGCCGTGTCGTTGATGACAATACTTCCCAGAACAGTCGAGTTGAAAGCGGGCTGATTCCCCCAGCGCAGGGTATCTTCATTAAACGAGGATTGGAGGCTGTTCATGACGACTGTTTCGGCCTGCTTAACGCTCGCGTTGTGTAAGAAATAATAAACGGAGACTTTCGCGTTCGTGATCGTGGCACCCGCCGGCAGTCCCGCGAGACTGAAACCGAGAAGAGCGCGGGAAACGTTGCCGGCATATTTTTCATTCGCGGCGTCCAGCCGGCCGTCTTCGCTATGATCAAGCGTCGGCGAAGCCTCGTGGACATCGGCATCATTCCCCTCATTCGGTCCCGGCTGATTGATGTAAATATAAGTCCCGTCATGGTTATCGATGATCGTGACTCCGCCCGGAAGCGCGGTCGAAGAAATCGCGATGGCCGGAGAGCAGTCTGAAAAACTGGACTGTCCAAAATAATCGAGCGACATCACCCGGAAGGTATACGTATTGCCTGCGAACCCGGTGAAGTCGCTGGACTGCGCCGATTGGGAGCCAAGGTCGACCAAACCTCCCATCGTGGTCCCGCAATGATCATCCGAATAGAATTGAAGTTTCTGGTTTACGAGATCCGCCGAGCTTGATTTCGTCCATTGTGCCGTAAGGAGCAGGGAGTCACTGGGGCTGGTCTGTACCCAGGAGAGCGCCGAAGCCGCCTCGGGTGGGACCCCGTCATCGGTGACGACGGCGGTTGACCACTTAATCTGAAATCCGTCGCGCGTAACGCTACCGTCACTATGAAAAGTGATCTTCAACTTGTTTCCCTCGATTGTGAAGTTGCGTGGCATCGCAGGAGTACCAGTGAGATGGGCAAGCTCCACGCCGGACCCGTTGAAAATTTTCAGATAGTCATAGCTGTTTTCCGAAACAAAAGAGACGACCTGGAGCTGGACACTGATCCCAGAGGGAATGTCGAAGTTCACGACGCACTCTTGGCCGTTGCCATACAGGCCAGCCGCACCACCGCTGTCGTAAAGCACTCCGATGTTCGAAGTCAGATTCAACGTTTGACTGGAGCACATCAGAAAAGTCGGCGCGCCCACGCGAATGTTCGCGAGGTTCGGAGCGACGAACCCGAGACTTGCCGCATTGCCGGTGCCGTCTGCAATCGTTCCGCCGTTCAGGCCAACCGTATTGGCCAAGACAATTCCGTCCTGATCCGAATCAGCACCATCCAGGAGATATTTGAATTCGACCTGAGCCGTTCCCGATCCTGACGCATAAGCGCCGTATCGGGTCGTCGCGCCGATCGTCAAGGTCAGGCGTGGATTTCCGGAAACAATCACCGCTTCACTGAAGTTCACTTTGAAAACCAACTCCTCACCTGCCGCGTAATACCGGTCGGAGGGGGGACTCACGGAGAGGATCGTGGGTGCCGAATTGTCCAGAATTGCCGAAACATGTACGACCGCCGATTCGTTTCCAGCAGCATCCTTGGCTTGGGCGTGCAGGTAGTAAGTGCCTGATCCAGAAGCCTGGGATGCGCTCGTG
>DATDSK010000218.1:0-43135 GCA_035291325.1 Bdellovibrionota bacterium
TCGATGGTCGCGCTTTTTCGCTTCCTCGAGCATGTGGAGGTAGTCGTCAAGTTCGGCTTTGCTCGCGAAGGCGGTTCCGTAAATGCGCTGAAGTTGCGGGTTCTTTTCATCCCCGCGCCAATATGCGCCCGCTACCGAAAGAAGTTTAAAAGCTTTCACCTGCCCCGTCTTCGCGATGTGTGGTCCGCGGCAAAGATCGATGAAATCGTTTTCCTGATAGGACGTCACTGATTGAGCGCCCGTATTTTTGAGAGTTTCGATGATTTCAATCTTGAATGGTTGGCCGAGTTTTCCGAAAACCTCGAGCGCTTCCGGAATCGAGTGTTCCCGGCGAACAAACGGCTGATCCGCGCGGATCAGTTTCGTCATCTCTGCTTCGATCTTAGGGAGGTCTTCGGGCGACAATTTCACATCGAGATCGACATCATAATAGAAGCCGTTTTCGACGGTCGGCCCGATTCCGAATTTGGCCCGCGGCCAAAGTTTCTGAATCGCATGGGCCATGATGTGCGCACACGAATGGCGGAGCGTCTCGAGTTCATTGTGGATTTCTGGTTCCTGAATGCCTTCAAATGATGTTTTTTCCATAGCAAACTTGGAACTTAGCATGAATTTGAAGTCGGGAAAAATTCAAATGAGGACGTTTCTTTGAGCCGTTCCCGTCGTGTCGAGAACTCCTCTTCGAGTCGAGCGGGAACCGATCGGTTCAGCTTCGAACCACGAAGTTCGGTTGAGCTGACCTGGTTCGCGGGGGCACCGTATAACATCTCGGAATTAAAGAAACTTTATCTTCCGTCGGATTTGTTTTGATGCGGCACGTGGTCCGGACATTGCTCTTCGGCTCCGGACAAAGGAGTTCGTTATGAGTCAAATGTCTTCGATGTTTGGTTTCGTAGTTCGGTTTGTAGTGATCCTGTCATTCACGAGTTCGCTGCTGATCGGCTGTGCGAAAGCGCAACGATCAATGCCTCAGGAGGAGTCTCCTGACGTTGAGCCGGCGAAGACGATTCAATTAAGGATCATTCCAGCAGGAGATGATCCGGCTTACCCTGACGGTGAGATTGATCTTGCCCGTTCGACGACAATGGACCAAGTCCTCTATCGAGGAAATGAAATTGAATTCAAAAAAGTGATCAGTTTGCCCGATCCCGAGAATCCGCGCCAGCGACCGCTTTTCCTCGTCTGGCATGAAGATGCTTTTGGGTCACCGATTCGAGAAGCGCATTATGAGTACCGCATCGAGAGTGTTTACAACGAGAAGAGGCGGCCGGCGGATCGCGAGCCGGTTTCATTCGATCCCGAGACGCGACGCTGGTTCATTCCATTTGAAAGTCTCTTTGGCAATCGGGAGTTTGATGTCGATCCGTCGGAAAAACAGCATCTCCGGCTCGATTTGTTGCTGGCTGATGATTCCCGAGTGGAATTGCAGGTCCGGTTTCGGGCACTTGGCCCTATTCCCCACATCCAGCACCTCGAGAGCAGGGGATCGGTGAACAATCTGGGGCACATGACTAGTACCGAAATGTTCCAGAATGCCCGTTCTGAGTTGGTTCTGAATGAGGAAAGTCTAAGCAACCCGACACGGCGGAACCTTTATTACTGGATCAAAGCCGTTCAAGCGGGGCCGTTCCGTCTTGCGAGCAATCTCGAAGTCACCCGTTATTCCCTTGATGGAAAACCGAGTTGCAGTTTCCTTGTCGATACCTATACCTGCTTGGCTGACGTGGATCCGGTCTCTCGTCGGACCGAGAATGGGCACTTGGAAGCTCAGATGCGGGTTGCGTTAAAAATTCGTCATGAAGGCGTGGAGAAAGATCAGGTCGCTCGTGCTTCCGGCCAATGGGTGCCGATAAAAATACCGGCTCTTGCTACGATGCGGTTGCGATGGATTGCCGAACCGGATGGGGCTCCGGTCGATTTGCCTCCCACTATTGAACGGCAATTCGTTTGGACCGTCGCGATATGGAAGGATTTCTTTTCTCCGGTTGTTATTCCAGAAAAAAGGTCTTATTCGGCCGCTGAAAAGTGGTCTGTCACGAGTACTCAATTCAATGGAGGCTTTTCGCGCGATATCAGAGTTGGTGTCGAAGAGCCTGATTTCGAAAATCCCCATCTTGATCTTGCGCGTGTTCGGGAGATCGCCTCGGATTCCTTCACGTTCGCTGCGCAAGGCAGCTGACTTGGCCGATTCTTTTGAATGGACGCCCCCTTCGAAGTGCGAGAAAAGAGCCTATATGGAAAACTCCTTTTCTCTCAGGCCCGCAACCGAAGACGATATTGCCTATCTCTTTGATATTGAAAGAAAAGTTCATGTCGCTCCTTGGTCCGAAGAAAGCTTTCGCGCGGAGTTGGGGAAGCCTTATTCGAAGTTCCTCGTGATGACGGATGATGAAACCGATTCGAAGATCGCAGGTTATATTGTCTTTTGGATCATGCTGAAGGATTGCCAGGTCTTGAATGTCGTAGTTGACCTGCCTTATCGCGGACTTGGACTCGCCAAGAAGATGATGAACCAGGCGCTTTCGACCAGCCTGAGGGAGGGCGTTCAAAAGGTCGTCCTTGAAGTTCGTAAATCCAATGTTGCTGCGGTTCAGCTTTATCAAAGCCTCGGCTTCGTCATCAGCCACGTTAGGAAAAGTTTCTATTCCAATGGTGAGGACGCCTATCAAATGGAACTCTATCTCGAAGAGAATGGGATTCGCTTCTAGGCTCTCGTGGAACTCAATAGACGGGGCTTTCGTGACAATTGGTTAAAGGTTTGACAGTTCCAGCAGGATTTTGCCTCTGTCATATTTATAAATAACTACATAAAAACGCATACTTGCGATGTTTTTCTATGCTGTAGACGTGGGTCGAAACTTGCACTTTACAGATCACACTAAGCTCGATAGAAGGACCTCCGCAAATGATGAAGTATTTTAGTACAATTTTGACGTGGATCGGCGTTGCTGGCCTGGGAATTGTTTTTAGTACCGCCAGCATGATTCAAGCCGATCCCACGGATGACTTTAGCTTCTCTCTGGCTCATCCGCCCGAAACGGATGTCTACAAACTCATGCCCGAGGCGAGAGTCGCAGAAATTTTAAGAGATCGTCTGGCACTTTTTCCAAAGTCTCAGGTTCCAAAGCTGGCGAGGCACTTAATTGGTCTTTGTCAACGATATCGCTTTGATCCCGTTTTCATTTTGTCGCTGATCGAAGTCGAAAGTAGTTTTCGCATCAAGGCTGTGTCGCCGGTTGGAGCACTGGGTTTGATGCAGATCATGCCAGCAACAGCGGCTTCAGTCGTTCGAGAATGGGGTATCGCCTCTTTTAATGAACGGGCGCTTTTCGACCCTTTCACGAATATATCGATCGGGATCGCGTACCTCGCCTGGTTGAGGGACCGCTATCGCGACCATTCGAATTATTACCTGGTCGCTGCTTATAACGCTGGTCCGGGCAAAATAGATGGGATCCTCTTTCGTCGGGATTTTAAACCTGTTATTACGAAAAAATATTTTGAAAACATCCGCCGCCATGTGCCGAATATGCGTTTTTATCAGCGCGAGCAGCGTGCATTAAGGGGTGGCAGCCGGAACTTCGCTGGGGTATAGCGAGCTTTCAACCGGAGAACCTTTGCCAGGCTCCTTTGTTTCAAGGGGTAAACTTGTTCGAACTACGTGTCGAAGTCGAATTTCCTGCAGGACACTACCTGCCCGGATATCCGGGAGATTGCTCCCGGATGCACGGACATAATTGGGTTTTGGAAGTTTTTGCGCGTTCCAGGCAGCTGGACTCAGTCGGAATGGCTATCGATTTCAGGGCTTTGAAGAGTGCGGTGAAAGCGCTCGCGGCTTCCTGGGATCATGAGAACCTGAATGAGCATCCGGACTTCAAGGACTTCAATCCTACTGCTGAAAACATCGCTCGGCTGGCTTTTGAACGGTTGAGCGTCGCCGTTCAGAAGATTGGAAATGGAGCTGGTTGGATTGATCGTGTGACGGTTTGGGAGAACCCGCACGCTTCAGCCACTTACTTCAGAGAAGGTCAGTGATCATGCATCAGACTGCCAGCCGGAAGCGTTCGGTCATTCTGCTCTCGGGCGGTTTGGACTCGGCGGCGAACTTGGCGTTTTGTCGAGAATGGGATGTGCCGGTACTTGCTGTCACCATGAATTACGGACAGCGTTCCGCCGAGCGCGAGATCCAGGCAGCGCGCTGCTTGAGTCGTGACTATAATGTGCCACATCAGGTCATAGATCTTCCGTGGATGACGCGCTTGGGCGAGAGTTCTTTAACGGACCCGAGCCGACCGGTTCCGATTCTGAAGGCAGATCAGCTCGATTCACACGAGCTGACCGAGCAGACAGCCCGTTCGGTATGGGTTCCGAATCGAAATGGGCTCTTCATCCATATCGCGGCCGCTTTGGCCGAGTCTTCTCGATCAGAGCGAGTCGTCGTCGGCTTCAATGCTGAGGAGGCGCTCACATTTCCGGACAATTCCATGGAATATCTGATCCGTCTCAACGGAGCACTGGAGCTGTCAACAGCTACGGGTGTGAAGGTCCATTCTTATACCGTGGCGTGGGATAAGCGAACAATCGTTTCGGAACTCAAAAAGCTAAGCAGGGTGTTTCCTTTCGGGCAGCTCTGGAGTTGCTATCTCGGAGGGGATCGACCGTGCGGGGAATGTGAATCGTGTCAACGTCTCAGGCGAGCCATGGAAGAAAGGAAATAGGAGTGAGTTCATCGTTGCAGGTACTGTTTTCTAAAGTGGAACGCCCCTATACAGGGGTGGAACTCCGGCCGCATTTTCTTCTGACCGAACTCGGACTTCGGGGCTCCTCTTTAGGGGCTTTTATCGGGGCGTGCCATGTCGCGACCGAACATCTCGTTGATTGGGAGGACCGCCTGGCCCAGGATCGGATTGAGGCACGCTGGATGGTCCACTTTATTGGAGAGTTTTTCGGGATGTCCCTTCGCGAGGGCGTGCTCGTTCAGAGGCTCTTGATGGCGACCATGGGGGAAATGATCCCCGGAGCGCAGCGGAGGGGAGATGATCTCTTTGTGCAGGAACGAAAACTTTCAGTCTCCATCGTAACGGCTTCTCCGGTTTCTCTGCTTCTGCACGCCGGGATTAATATTGATCCGGCTGGAGCGCCCGTTCCCGCAATCGGCTTGCGGGAGCTCGGAATCGCGCCGGAGGACTGGGTTCCCGCAGTTTTGGAAAGGTTTTCATGCGAGTGGAGCAGCATGGACTGGGCTTGCGCCAAAGTTCGTCCCGTGATGTAGTTCGCCCATGGCGCGCGAGAGCGGAAACAGCATGGTTATTCCCAAACAGGGGCATGTGATCGCGATTGATGGTCCCGCCGGGACCGGGAAAAGTTCCGCTACCAGGCGGCTTGCCGAGGCGCTTGGATTTGTGCACGTCGATACCGGCGCTCTTTACCGCGCGATTGGTTTGTTGGCTTTCGAAAGCAGGGCGGAAGGCGATCAGGTCAGCGAAATCGCCCGTTCGGCTCACCTTGAGTTCAGACGAATCGAGGCTAAGAACCCGGCCAATCGGATTTTTGTGAACGGCCGGGATGTGACGGATCAGATTCGTACGCCCGAAATCAGCATGGCTGCCTCGAAGGTATCGGCTATACCGGCCGTCCGTTTGGCCCTGCTTTCTCTTCAGCGCAGGCTCGGTTGCGCCGGCAACTCGATTCTTGAAGGACGGGATATCGGGACGGTGATTTTTCCGGACGCGGACGTGAAGTTCTTTTTGACGGCGAGCATTGACGTGCGCGTGAAACGCCGCCTGTTGGAATTGCAGGGGACGGGCGGGGTTATCCCTTCGTTCGATGAACTCAAGTCTCAAATGATCGAGCGTGATCGCGGAGATTCGAGTCGCGCGGTTGCGCCCCTCCGTAAAGCGGAGGACGCCGTCGAGATCGATACAGGTCCTCTCACCTTGGATCAAGTGGTTCAGCGGATGCTCGAGGTTGTTCGCGGGTGTCTGGATGGCCTGCCACAGTCTGGCGTGGCCGCCTTGGAGAAGTGATGCGATAATGGGCCATAAATGACGAGCATCGAACCTGCCAGCCTGAACGTTTCCGCGAGCGATTCCCGTCTCTCGATTCTGATTGTGCGACCGGACCGGCTTGGTGATGTTATCGTTTCCACTCCCGTTTTTGAGGTGATCAAAAGGCATTATCCGAGATCCCGGCTTATGGTCATGGTCAGGGAAGCCGTGGCGCCCGTGATTCGTGGGATTCCTTTTATCGACGACGTTCTCATCTATGATCTTGAGGGCAAAGAAGCCCGTCATTCAGGATTAAAGGGGTTCTTCAGGCTTGTTTCCGATATTCGTCGTGGCGGGTTCCGAATCGCTGTCACCCTGCAAAGCGAACGCAGGATCGCGTTGGCGCTCTACCTCGCCAGGATCCGTTATCGGATCGGTCCGTTCAGCAAGATTCATTCTTTTATTTTCTATAATCGGGGAGTGAGGCAGCACAGATCCCTCGTTGAAATGCATGAGGCTGATTATAACCTGCAGCTTCTGAGGAGAATCGGCATTCGGGTTGGAGCACGAAACATCCAGACCCGGGTTCATATTCCAAGTCAAGTTCGCGAGGACGCCCGGGTCTGGTTGCAGCAGCAGGGGTGGAACGGGGGACCCATCATTGTGGTTCATCCGGGAATGGGAGGTTCCGCCCTGAATTGGCCCGAAACGCATTATATCGAGTTGATCCGCGCGGTTTTGAAAGAAGGGACGACCGTTCTGATTACCGGCGGGCTCGCTGAAGCGGGGCTTTTGGAACGAATTCGGGATGCCCTCGGAACGCTGAACGAAAAAGCGATCTTCTACCGCGGGGCGCGGCCGATTGATTTCCTTGGGGGGCTATTCAGCTGGTGTTCGCTGGTGGTCGCGCCAAGCACTGGACCGCTTCATCTCGCCGTGGCTCTGGGAAAACGGGTTGTCACATTTTTTCCGCCAATCCGGGTGCAAAGCGCGATTCGCTGGGGACCCTATTTGTCGGATGAATCAAGAGCGACTATTTTCGTTCCCGAGGCTTATTGCGGCGAGGATTTCGAATGTCGTAAACAGCTCTGCAACTATTTTCCGTGCATGAAGAGTCTTACGGTCCCGCAAGCCCTCGAGCAGGTGAGGCGGCAGTTGCAAGCTGCGACAAACGAGGAGACGAACAGTACAATTCATGCGAGCAGCGCCGTGCCGGCGAGTTTATCGAGGATTTCTTCTCCTGAAAAGCAGCCTTTTGAGAAGCAGGAATCGAAACCGGAGCTGAATTGATAATAACCCTTTTTGCGAGATGCCTATGTCTGAAACAAGACCGAAGCCACCAGTGATGCCGCAGCCAACGTGGAATAAGAACCGGATGCGTGAAATCTTGCATGCTTGTGCGGGAAAAACGATTCTCGTGGTGGGCGACGTCGGAGTTGATCGTTACACGCTCGGTACGGTCGAACGCATATCGCCCGAAGCTCCGGTTCCGGTGGTTTCGGTTGAGCATGAACAGCTCAAGCTGGGACTCGCGGCGAATGTTGCTGATAATATTCGTGCGTTAGGAGGCCGTCCTTGTCTCGTCGGGGTTGTTGGACGCGACCGGAGCGCTCAGGATTTCCGGGCACTCCTTAAAAGCCAGAAGATCGCGGGCTCTTATCTTATCACTGACCCGACGAGAAGAACCGTTGTGAAGGAGCGGATTGTCAGTGAGCGGCAGCAGCTTCTGCGTGTCGATTACGAAAGTGTTCATCCCGTTGCAAAGGAGATCGAGTCAGCGATTCTGAAAAAAGTTCGCGAGTCGATTTCGCAGGCGGACGTTCTGATTCTTCAGGATTACGCGAAAGGGATGTTGAGCGAAGGGCTGGCGAAAGCAATTTTCTCGATCGCGAAGACCGCCGGAAAGGTCGTGGCAGTTGACCCGAATGCAAAAACGCCTGTCCATTTTTACCGCGGAGCGTACGTCCTGACGCCGAATACCCGGGAGGCCGAATGGCTGGCCGGTATCCCGATCGTCGACGAAGCGTCGCTGACGCGCGCGGGACGCGAAATTCTCAAGAAAACGGCTGCTCGTCACGTTGTCATAACCCGAGGCAAGGAAGGGATGGCGATTTTCTCGTCCGGAACGACTTCGGCGAGGCTGATTCCCACTTACGTCCGGGAAGTTTACGACGTCTCGGGCGCCGGCGACACCGTCATCTCTGTTCTCGCGCTGGCGCAAGCAGCGGGCGCGACGATCGAGGAAGCCTCGATCCTCGGAAATCTAGCCGCGGGAGTTGAAGTCGGAAAACGCGGAACAGCGACCGTGACTCCGGACGAGGTGCTCGTGGCACTCGAGTTTTTCGGGGCGATCCCGGTTTGACCGCCGCTTACGCTTCTCCGTGACTGAGCAGGTCGCAATCCTCGATCGTGACTCTCGCGAAGGCCGTCTGATCGATCGTATCGCAGATCTTTTGCATCAGGCTCCGGGCGCTCTGGGTTTTCCAGTTCTCGGGGATTACGGCCGAGAAGCCGATGACACAACGTTCAGGGTCGTCAAAATCAGCGACTTCCAGAACTGAAACGTTGTACCTCCGCCGCAGATCCTCGCAGAGCGATTCGAGCTGTCGTCGTTTGAGCGGGACGCTGTCGTTATTGTAAAAATCCAGGACGATCCGTCCTACGGCAACCAGCATCAGACGATCGGCGTCAGCCAGTTCCTTCCGTATTCGGGGAGTTCACCGCGGACGATAGCTGCGTAATCCTTCTGAACCCTGGCCGTAATCGGGCCCGGTTTGCCGGCTGTCGGCCCACTTCCGATCAGGCGGTTGTCGATTTCGCGAACCGGGGTGACTTCGGCCGCCGTTCCGGTCAAAAACACTTCGTCAGCGCACCAGAGTTCATCCCGCGTGAAGCGCGCTTCGGTGATCGTGTAGCCTTTGTTCTTCAGGTATTCCATCACGGTCTGGCGCGTAATCCCGTTCAAAATGGAGGTCAGCGGGGTCGTCTTGATGACGCCGTCCTTCACCATAAAAAGATTTTCGCCGGTGCCTTCGGTCAAAAAGCCTTCGGTGTCGAGCATCAAGGCTTCGTCGTAACCGGCCGCGACGGCTTCACGCTTGGCCATCACACCGTTGACGTATTGGCCGGTGATCTTTCCCTTGGTCATGGAAGAAGCGACATGAGGACGAATGAAGCTCGAGACCTTAAGGCGAGCGCCTTCGTTTATTCCTTTGTCGCCGAGGTAGCTGCCCCATTCCCAATTGAGAATAGCGACGTCCAAAGCCGGATTAGCTCCGGGATGAACGCCGAGCGGGCCATCGGCCGTATACGCGATTGGACGGATGTAGCACTCCTCAAATCCGTTTGCCTTACATGTCGCGACTGTCGCCTTAATCAGCTCGTCCATCGTATACGGAATTTTCAAATCGAGAATCTTGCAGCTGTCATAGAGCCGTTGCAGGTGCTCGGCCAGGCGGAAGACTGCACCACCGCCCTTCTTCTGCTTATATGCGCGGATCCCTTCGAAAGCACCCAGCCCATAATGGAGTCCGTGGGTGAAGAGACTGATTTTCGCGTTTTCGACCGGAAGGATCTTACCGTTAAGCCAACATTGCGTGCCACGAGCCATGGATACCTCTTTTATCGTTTCTTCGATTTTAAACCGGGTTTCTTTTTTTTCCCGGATTTTGTTGTTTTAACCGGTGCCGAAGCGCCGTTTGTCGGAAGCATAATGGATTTCGGATCGTGCGAGCCACTTGGGACAAGCGCTGCGCCTTCGGGGGATTGTCCCGGCGCGAGTCGGCGTGATTCCATGAGTTTCATGATTTCGGCGGAAGTCTCTTCGAGCGCTTTTCCCGTGACATTGAAAACAGGCCAGCGGCGGTTTCGCGCGAAGATCTCGTTCGCGTATTCGATCTCCTGATTCACGTTTTCGGGATCCGCATAGTCGGCGCCCTGGTCGTGACCGAGACGTTCAAGGCGGGCGCGGCGAATGGTGGCCAGGTTTTCGGGGTCGATCGTCAGGCCGACGACCTTCCTTTGATCCGTCTCGAAAACTTCTTTCGGGACCTCATAGCCCTGGATCAACGGGATATTGGCGACCTTCCAGCCGTGATGTGAAAGGTACATGGAAAGGGGCGTCTTTGAAGTCCGCGAGATTCCCAAAATGATGAGGTCCGCCTTGTCGAGTCCGCTGAGATCGCGTCCGTCATCATGGGCAATCGTGTATTCCATCGCGTCGATTCGCTCAAAATATCTTTCGTTCACGTCGTGGAGAAGGCCCGCGACGGATTTTGGCTCGTATCCGAAGTAACCGGCCAAGCGCACGAGCAGGGGACCAAGGAGGTCAATGTTGGGGATCGCTTTTTCGCGAGCCAGATTGGCAAGGTAGGCCCTGAGTTCGGGAGAAACCAGCGTGTAGACCACGAGATCCCTGTGGATCGCGGCGTCCTCGCAAATCGCGTCGATCTGATCTGCAGTGCGGACATTCTTATAACGCGTGAAAAACACACGACGATCGCTGAACTGGACCATCGCGGCGCGAGTCATCTGAGCGGCGGTTTCGCCCGTGCCGTCTGAAACGAGGATGATCCGATGTTCGGAATGATGTGCCATGGATTGGATGTATTTACTGCGTTCCTGGGTCCTTTGCCACTCAAAATCCCAGTGTACCGAGGCTATTATATCGATTAGGTCGGATAAGATGGAGCAAGATAGACAGCTGCAAAGGCTTGTTTAAGTGCTTCCTGGTCTTGATCCAAAAGAAACCACCTTGCCTCGGGGCGACCCTTGAACCAGGTTCGCTGACGTTTCACGAGCTGGCGCGTGGCGAGTTCTATTTCGCTGATGACTCCGTCCAGTCCTGGAGGAATTTTTCTTCCCCTGGGGGGCGTCCCGGTGAGGTGATCTACGACTTGCGCATAGCCGACGGCTTTGAGCGCGCGGCTTTCGGGGAACTTGCGTTGAATCGATTCAACTTCGTCGACGAGTCCATGCGCCATCATTTCACGCGTCCGCAGGTGAATCCGCTTCATCAGCTCTTCCTGCGGACGATCGAGAACCCAAAGTTCGAAGCGCGGATCGGGAGCGGGGCTCGCTTGAGCCTGGAGCGCCTCGGGCGTCTTCCCGGTAAGTTCAAAAATCTCGATGGACCGGATCAGGCGGTAACGATCGTTTTTTCCAATGCGGCCGGCGGTAGCCGCCGAGATCGTCGAGAGCCGCTCAAAGAGCGCTTGATCGGTCAGGGACTCAAGACGGGCGCGAAGCGCGGAATCCCCGCGAGGAGCATCCCAGAGGCCATAAAGAAGCGCTTTCAGATAAAAGCCGGTGCCCCCGACCAGCAGGGGACGCTTTCCACGGGACTGGATATCGTCTATCGCCGCGTGGGCGGACCTGACAAAATCTCCCGCCGTGAACGGCTCGTCAGGGTTGCGGATATCGATCAAATGATGGGGAACCGCTTCGCGTTCCCGAACGGAAGGTTTGGCGGTCCCGATGTCCATTTCCCGATAGACCAGCATGCTATCGGCATTGATGATTTCGACCGGAGCGCTTCGGGCAAGCTCGAGCGCAAGGGATGTTTTCCCCGTAGCCGTTGGTCCGGTCAGGATGGCGATTTTGTCATTTGAGTTCATACGCGCCGCTGGAACCACTCCTCGATGCGGGAACGAGGGATTCGAACGACCGTGGGTCGGCCGTGCGGACAATTCCAGGGATGATCGCATCGAAAAAGCTGCCGGATAATCGATTGTGCTTCGACCGGCTCAACCCTGTCACCCGCGCGGACCGCGGAGTGACACGCTTCGCTCGCGAGGGTTTCGAACAGAGTTTCGTCCATCAGGACGTCGGGTGATTCACTCTCCGTTCGATCAGAATAGGAGAGTACCCGGTCCACCAGATTTTTCAGGCGTGGACGAAGCTCGTCGGATGTCCACTCAGGCGGAATAGCCCTGAATACCAACGTACTTTCCCCGAAGAGCTCCACTTCAAACCCGAGCATCTCAAGCCAACGAAGCCGCGTCTCCAGCTCAAGGCGGCGTTCGACGGGGAAATGGACGGCTTCCGGAATAAGCAGGGCCTGGCTGGCGGGGGGTTGCTTCGAATCCATTTCATTGTTTCGAAAAACCCGCTTGCGGAGCGCCTCGAATCTGATTCGCTCGTCGGCCGCGTGCTGGTCGACCAGAGCGAGTTCTTCACCGAGATCGTAAACAAGGTAGGTGTTGAAGAGAATTCCGGTAAACCGCCCTGGCGAAAGTGGGCCCATGTCGATCGGTTCGGATACACTCGGGCTCGCGAAGTTGAGAGATTCCTGTCTTGTGGGTTCGGAGGCCCGCCACGTCATGGCCGATTGGCTTTGCTCGAAATTAGTCCCGTGTTGGGGTTGAAACTCAGAGGAACCGGTTTCGAGTCGTCCCGCGAGCGCGGGAGCGCCGGAACGATGGATCATCATCCCGATCAAAGATTCCACGCAATGAAACACCTGACGCGAATTCAGGAACCGGATCTCGGTTTTTGTCGGATGGACGTTCACGTCCAGTTGACCGGGATCAATTTCGAGAAAGAGGGCGATTGCCGGGAATTGTCCGGGAAGGAGTGCCTGGCGGAACGCCGTCAGGATCGCTTGCTGGAGCAATCTGTCTCGAACGGCGCGCCCATTGACGACCTGAACGATTCGGCGGGTCTGCTGGGAGCTGAGTCCCTGGATCCAATGCGCCCGTGCGCGAAGGCCGGGAAGCTCTGAATCGGCGCTGACGACGGGAAACGATTCATCATCCGCAAGAATACTTCGAATACGGGCTGGTTCCTCGGCCGGGCGGAGATTCAGGATGGTCCTGCCGTCGCTCGTGAGGCGGAAACCGGATCGAGGATGCGCGATTGCCAGGCGCTCGATCCATTCGCGAACTTGTGAAACTTCGGAAGCCTGCGATTTCAGGAATTTCAATCTCGCGGGAACCTGCGAGAACAGGCTTTGGGCGCGAATCCGGGTTCCGTGAGGTGAGTTCAAGAAATGACCGAAGGTAACGGGTTTTAACGAGTGCTGCGTTTCGCCTATGGGCCGTGGAAGCAATTCATAAGCTGTCCCCGAGTCCGGCTCGCCGGAGCTCCGGGAAAGAATACTCAGATCAGATACGGCGGCAATACTCGGGAGTGCCTCGCCTCTGAAGCCGAGGGTCGTCAGATTTTCAAGATCGGCCAAAGAACTCAGTTTGCTCGTGGCGTGTCTTTCGATGCAGAGCGACAGGTCCTCACGGGTCATCCCATGGCCATTGTCCAGAACTTCGATCAAGGCTTTTCCGCCGTCTTCAAGGAAGACCGCGATTTCGCTGGCGCCCGCGTCCAAAGAATTCTCAATCAATTCTTTCACCACGCTTGCCGGACGCTCGATGACTTCTCCCGCAGCAATGCGTTCCGCGACCGCGGCATTGAGGATTCTAATTCGGGGGAAGGTGTTCATTTCAACTTCCATCACATGGATATCGCGTCAACGCAAGAGTCAACGGAAGGCTTAAGACGGGCTTATGGCCGGTTGTTTGTGATTTTATTGATGTCTTCGGCCAGGTCCTTGAGGAAGTCCTGCTGCCGGAATTTCAAGGGGGGCGGATTCTCATGGTTCAGGTGGGCTTTCAAATGCATACGAATGCGGTGAATCGGCCCCGCGATACGGTGTGAGACAAGGATTCCGCCGACCAGGAAATAGAGGAGAATTCCGATCGTGAACACGACGAGATTGAAAATCATGTCCTGATTGAGCCGTGTCAGGGTTGTTTGCAGAAAATTCCTTGAAGACTCGTCCAGAAGGTTGATGTTTTCAGCGAGACTCCTGAAAAGCACGTAGTAAGCGAGGCAGAAGATCCCGATGGTAACTACCGCCAGACTGATAAAAAAACCGACGATCCCGAATTGCAGAGGCTGGTCGAGAATGTATTGGCGTTTGAAAAAAAGAGGTCGCGAGTTTTCAGATGACTTCACTGTTCTGATAGTACGGCCTGCCCTCGTGATCGACAAGGATGAAAAAGACAAAAAATAATGAACGGCGACCGGCCATTGTCAGCTCTTTTTATTGGTCACCCTGTTGATGTCCTCGGCCAGATCTTTGAGATAATCGTGGCGGCGAAATTTCAGAGCGGGAGGGCTTTTCTGGTCGATAACGGCTTTTAAATGGGTCCGGATGCGGTGCACGGGGCCGGCAATCCGGTGCGAAAGCAGGATCCCTCCCACGACGAAATAGGCGAGGATCGAAAGGCTGAACCCGACCAGGTGAAGGACGACTCTGTCGCTGAGGTTGGCCATTCCGAGTTCGAGAAAGTGCCTGGCGGTCTCGTCGACGATTCCGATATTCTGGCGAAGGTCGCTGAGAATGATGAAGTAGGCGAGACAGAAAACACCGATCGTGATCACAGCGAGTGAAAAGAAGAAGCCGACGATTCCGAATTGCAGGTTACGATCCACGACGTATTTGCGCTGGTAGAACCGCGGTCTTTGTGTTTTTCCATTTCTGGCTGATAACTCGGTCATGAGTCCCACTCCTATTCAGTTGAAGAAAACCTGGGCGCTGACGATGAATTCCTTGCGTTTCAAGCCATAGTCACTCAAGTGGGCAACTCCCGTGATGTTCGAGACGATGCCGAGAAATATTTTGAACCCGTTTGCTGGCCCCAGACAGGGACCGGGCGCGCCAGACACTGCGGGGCTGGCCAGGGTCCCGTCGCATAAAGGCGTGAATTGTGTGTATGCGCGCAAGGGGCAGAGATTGTTTTCGTTCGTCAAATTCGCGGCACATCGCCCGCCTGAAGAAGTGTAGAAGACGTAAACAGGGGTAAGTCCCGTCGAATCCGCCTCTTTGGCGCCGGTCAGGAGCGGGAGCGAGGCGGGGGCCGTCGGCCAGGAACCATCGAAAGCCATGATCGGAGTCGGCGCAAACGTCACCAAATTGTAGATCTGCGTTTCATCGCAGCCGTAGGTCCGGTCCGCGGGGGCTTTCAAACAATCGGACAGGATCGCATTGATTGCGAAACGCGAGTTTTTCAACGCGAAGTCGTTTGAAACCAGATCGTAAAGCTGCTCGAGAAGGTATGCTTTGCCTTCCTGGATATTCGAGGTGACCTGGGCTCTTCTGCCGATCATATCCATTCCCATGAGGTACTGGAGCGAGAGGAGCGCGATCAGGCTGAACACGCAGACGAACGAAAGAACGATCGAGCCTTCTTCGGAATGACGATACTCAGAGTTCATTGGGGGAATTTTCCTTTCCCATCGTATTCCAGTGACCGTAGGTGCAGAAAAACGCATAGCCGACTTGCGTGAAGCCCGGGGTATTCCATTCGTTTCTAACCCCATTCACTCCGACCATCGATGCCGTACCGGAAGTCGGAGCTTGAAACTTCAACCGGTAGAGGCGAGTCTCGGGCAAAGCCGGGCAGTAGCGGGGGGTGATGTCTTCGTAATAGATCGGCTCGGTTTGAACAAACCCTGCCGTAGCGCTCCAGAAAGTAAAGCGCCCGGCGACATTAGTGCTTGCCCGCGCGATCACGAAAAGACTGGGAACATTCTTGGCTGTAAAGTCAGCGGTGCCCGGCGCCGTTCGCCAAGCAAGAAAGGAGGAGAAATCGACGTAAAGCTTTCGGTAAACCGGAGCGGTCGGATACTGTTCATTGTGAATATCGACGGAATAGTAGTTGTCCTGCCAATTGGAATAATTGGGTGTCGGGCCATAATTCTCTGGAAGTCCCCAGCATCCTTCACAGCCGTGATAAGGGGTTCTGTCGTAACAGCGGAGTTTCTTCGTTCGTCCCGCAATCCAATTACCCTCGTCATCCTTATCGCCGAGCGTGGTGCTGCCCCAAGGACTCAGGGTCATGGCTTTGGTTTCGGGGATGGTGTGAATTGCCGGGTACTCCGGATCGGCCGTCAGAGCCGTCGAACAGGTAGAATGGATCGTACTCTCCGCGATCGCGGCACGATGAGACGCCGTGATCAGACTAGGTGCGCTTGCGACGTTCGCGCTGACCGGTTTGATGACAAGATCCCCCGTCAGCGCGCCACCGAGATTGCAAGGTTTGTCGACCGGGGTGGAGCCGGTTCCCGCTTCAAAGGTGACCTCGCAAAGGGCTGTTTCAGTTCCAACCTGGGTGACCTTCACTCGGACCTCTTCCTGGGGAGAAAAGTCGATCCTGAGTCGAATCGTGCGGGTAAAGCTTTGCGGCATATTCGAAAATTGTTCCGCGCTCGGTAAATCCATCCAGAGGGAGTCGCGGGTAAAGAACGCGATCTTCGGAAGGGCTGTCACTTCGATGCTCTTATTTGTTCTGTTATCCGGAAAAGAGCAGGCGGCATCTGTTGGGAACTGCGCTTCAGCGATGATGTCGTTTGCTTGATTGAGCGGTCCGATGTTGATGCCCTGCACGTTCACGGTCGCGGTGCAGCGTTTTTGGTTGCCCGAGGTGGAACAGTTGAACCCGGTCGTTGAAGGCCCGCTCAAAGCGGGCTTTGCAACCGTACTGTCACGAACCGGAACCTCGGGATAAAACCAGTTCACGGTGGCACCCGGATTGGCTGTACAGCAGCTTCCTGCCGTGTAGGTCGCGGTCACCGTATCCGTGTTCATGTAGCGGATCTTTGCCGGGACGGATTCGACATTCCAGGTCCGGACGACCTCTTGAAGCGCGAACGTCTGATCTTTGATCACCTCCCGATCGGGAGACGCTTTTGCTATAATGCGAAGTTGATACGCATCGTGCGCCGGATAACCAAGGCCGACCGTGACCGAACGCGGAGTGGTCGCGTCAGGATAAATCGTCGGGTGCGTACTGCTCTGATCGTCGACCTGCTCGGGGGGGGGCGTCGGCGTGACACCGGCTGGCGCACCGAGCAGCGAGGTCCGGATCTCGAGAAGGCCTTCATCGTCGACGGCAAAAAATTTGGAAGAGGCAGTTGCAACTGCTCCCTCCCTGCAATCGCGGTCGTAGCTGGTTCCAAGCGGTGGATCCACAATCAGAATCTGAGGTGTTTGGAGAATCCGGATAGTTGCAAAATTCGTGGACGGGAGGTCGCCTCCGCCAGGAGCGGCCGCGAGCACGCGAAACTGATAGTAGCCGGACTTGAAAGTCGGAGCAGCCGGGACGCCACCCGAAATCGTCCACGGACCCAAAACCGACCAAGACTGGTTTGTGCCATTGTAGGAACCGAACACGATGCTCTGGTTCTGCTGGGTGCTGCCCAGTGCTGGAATGGTATTGAACGCCGAAACGTCGTTCCAGGTCTTGGCGTTCAGGGCGGTCAGGGCGGTCGCATCGGTTTTACCGAAAGCCTCCGTACCGGAAACCGATCTTACCTGTACCCGGTAATTCGAAAGCCCCGTGGGATTGCTCACGAGCGCTTCGATTCTGATGCCTTTTACCGTCGCTGTTGCGGAAAGCGCTTTGGGGATTCGATACATCCCGTTCGAGCTGGTGAGTTCAGAACCATTCTGGTCGAGAAGGCGGGAGATCTGTATTCCTTTTTGAAGGGAAATATAGAGTTCTCCTTCGACCGGCGGAATCACATTGGTCCGGGTGTAACCGTCCCGGATGCCGACCGAATAACGAACCATCAGATACGCGGCTTTGCTGCAATTCGTGCTCGAATCCTTGCAAAAAGGTTCGAACCAGACCTTCGCGAAAATCGGGCAGACGTTCGCGTTCGCGGAATCACTGACGCCGCAGCGTGCGCCTGAGGCATTGTAATAAATGTGTTCACCGGCCAAGGCATTTGCCGCGGCAGCACTTGTCGCTTGAGGAGTCGTCAAATAGAAAAAGTTCCCGCGAGTCGTATCCATCGCGCTCTTGTCGCAACCGCTCTGGGTACTGTCCTCCGGGATGCAGAGGGAGAGCGTGTTGAAACGAGGGTAGTTTGTCGCGGCCCCCGATGGATCAGGAAAGCCACCCGTGCCTTTAAAGGAGGTCAGTGCCGCGGAATTACTGATTCCCGGCTGGGTAAGGGCGCTCATTCGTATCAAAGACACAATGTTATTGCGGGAAAAGCCGAGCTGACGCGTAGTCTGTGTCAGGTTCACGTTATTGAGCATCATTAGCGACGTGTAGAGCACGATGCTCATCATTCCCATCGCGAGGACGGTTTCAAGGAGCGTCATTCCGCTATCGCTATGGATCGCGTGTGGCTCATTCATTGGGGGAACTCGCCTTTCCGTATGGATTCCAATGTCCGTAGGTGCACATGAAAATATATCCGAGTTGAGAGGCTCGCATCTGGAATTGGTTTACTTCAAAAAATGAGCTGACCGGGTCGTCGCTTCCTTTGAGTCGCTTCGAATACAGTCTTGTCGTGAGCGAGTTCGGGCAGAAGGTGCTTGTAATGTCGTCCAAGGGCGCGTCGTTCGTCTGCATGATGTTAGTAGTTTCGAGGGTGAAATGTCCTTCGGCGGGGCCGCGCGCGACAATGAAGAGTGTCGGGATGTTGGCTTCACTCCAGTTCGCCGTGCCCGCTTCGGAAAAGAATCTGAAGAGAGCATGGAATCCCTTTCTTTCAAAGTAGACCGGGGCCGCGGGGTGGGCCGCGTTGTGGAGATCGACTGAGTTGAAGTTATCTTGCTGATTCGAATAATTCGGCGCAGGCCCCTCGTTATCCGGGAGATTTGACCCGGTCCAATGATCGTAGCACCGATATTTTTTCAGATCACCCGTGTTCCAGTGGCCTTCATCATCATTCGGTCCGGCCACGAGACTACCCCAGGGGCTCAAAGTCATGGCGCGTGGGCCGGGGACCGTGTAAGTCGCCGAATAGTTTGCGGAGGAGGTGAGGTTGGCCCAGCATGCATAATGATTGGTGCCGGTGCCCAAAGCGGCCCGATGAGTCGCCGTCACGTTCGAGATCGTGAGAGCGACATTCGCGCTGACGGCTTTAAGGGTCAGCGCCCCGTGTGTGCCGGACGGGATGGTACAGGGTTCATAAACAGGATCATTGCCGACTCCCGCCGCAAAGGTGACCGTACAGAGCGCGGTTTCGCTTCCCTCGCGCGTGACTTTGACTGATACCGGTTCAAGCGGGGGGAAGTCAGACTTGATCAGCAATGTTTCGCTGAAGGCTTTTGGATTTCCGCTTAATTGTTCCGCGGCCGGGAGCGACATCCAGATGGAATCCGGCGTGCGGAAGGTGATCGTCGGCACACCGAGCACTTTGATATTTCGGGTAGCGCTCACTGCGGACAAGGCGCAAGCATCCACTTGGGCGGAAATCTCCGCTGTAATATTCGGAGCCATGTTGGCGTTTGTTTTTGTGGCTTCCACGCTCAGGTTGCTGGGGCATCGCTTCTGATTGCCGGTTCGAGTGCACGTGCCGAACGTGCTCGAGGTATCTCCGGTAAACGTCGGAGCCGGGGTCGCGCTTTCCACAATCGGAACGGCCGGGAAAGACCAGGTGACTCCCCCTGTTGGTGTACAGCAAGTTCCTGCCGTGAAAACAGCCCGTACTGTATCGGAGCTGTTGATGCGAATGGTGGCCGGGTCTTCCTCGATCACGAAGCTGCGCGGGACGTCGTGGAGGGCAAAACTTCGTGCGACCGTCGTTACGGTGGTTTGGGCGTTTTTAGCGGTGATTGAGACGGAATAGTCAGTCGAGGCAGGCCAGTCGAGATCGATGTTGATGTTTCCCGCGGAGGTTGGGTCGGGATAGATGGTTCGATGGTCCGCAAGATCGTGAGTGTTTAGCTTGGGAAGAGTTGAAGCTGGACCGGTCACCGCGGTTTTCACTTGGGTTAAACCTTCATCATCCACGGCGAAGTATTTATGATGGAATTTGGCTGATCCATGACAGTCCCGCTCATTCACGGCGGGAATCTCTTGAACGAGGAGCACTTCGGGAACCGGAAGGATTCGAACAGTCAGAAAGTTGGTTGAGGCGAAGGTACCGCCGCTTTGATCGGTCGCGACGACTCTGAACTGGTAAAAACCGGATTTAAAACTGGGAGCGACAGGAACACCGCCCGCTATAGTCCACTTTCCGGTGATCGGCCACATAGCGTTTGTTCCGCCGTAGGTTCCAAAGACGATGTTCTGATTTTGCAGGGCACCTAACGAAGTAATCGCCGGAAATGCTGCAACGGCGCTCCACGATGCCGCCGCAAGTGCCGTACGAGCCTGCTGGTCTTGAAGGTTGTAAGCCGCCGTTCCGGTGACTGAGCGTACCTGGACCGTGAAGTTAGTGAGGTTGAGGGGATTCGTGACGAGACTCTCTATTCGAATCCCCAGCACCGCGCTTGTTCCATCAACATCTTTAGCGAGCCGATACATTCCGTTCGAGAATGGGAGTTCGGTTCCGGTTTGGTCGAGAAGACGAGTGACTTGAATTCCCTTTTGAAGGGGAACATAAATCTCGCCTTCGAAGGTCGAGACGCTGGGTCCTCGCGTGTAACCCTGGCGGGTTCCCACCGCATAGCGCACGGTCATTGAAAGCGCTTTGTTGCAGGTGTTTGTGATCGTCGTTCCATCCTGCAGGCAAAACGGCTCGAACCAGGTTCGTGCGAACAGCGGGCATTTGTTCGGGTCGAGAGCGTCAGTCTGGCTGCAGAGCTGCCCAAGGCCAGTGTAATAGATGTTTTCTCCCGCGATGATCGGTGCGGTTGCGGGATTCGCGCCTTGTGCCGTCGTGAGATAAAAATAATTGCCATGTGGGGAAACATCGAGCGTGCTCCGGTCGCAGCCGCTCTGGGTCGTATCATCGGGATGACAAAGCGAGAGTGTTTGGTAATGCGGGAAAAGCACCGTGCCACCCGAAAGGGGCACTCCCGTATTTCCCAAGCTCGCCGTCAGTGCCGCTGAGTTCTTGAGAGCGGGGACAGTCAAAACCGTCGATCGGATCCTCCCGATGATCTGATCGCGGGAGTAGCTGATCTGCTGCTTGGTCCTGCTGGAGTTGATCGTGGTGATCATGGAGCTTGAAGTCAGCAGAACGATTGAGAGCATTCCACTTGCGACGACGGTTTCGAGCAGACTCATTCCAGAAGAGTCCGCAAGAGACTTGCGTAAAAGAAGTGTAAAAATACGCATGCAACGTTCCTTATATGTAGGTCGCTCTGCCGTCGAAGTTTGAGGTTCAATAATAATGTTAATCTCTCTTCCTTCGTGAGGCAATGTGCCTCGGATGACATGGCTGAAATGTCGATGCTATTTGGAGCTTCGCATATGAAGTCGGAATGGGGCTATCAATTGAAATAGTAGATACTCAGATTGAGTCTCTGTTTATTTTTTTCCTGTGAGATCTATTGATCGCGTTTTGTAACCAAATAAGTCTTACCTCCAATAGGCCGGACGCCGATCAGTTCCCGGTACAGGTTTTAATCGTTACCCATTTCATATTAACGAATTTTCTAACCGACAGTTACTGCTCGGGAGGGGTATGCATCATTCGAGAAAGTCAAAAATCAAAGTTCAGTCTGTTTATAGGCGTTTTGCGGCTGCGCGCTGATCATGGATTGCGGCACTTCAAGCGCATGGGCGACGTATAGTTTGCCCGCCTCGCGGAGTATTCAGTGGCAGGGAAATGCCGGTGTTTTAAATGATATTCCTGCACGCACCACGATTTGTTCGACGCTGAGCCCATCCGGAGGCGATGACACGTCAGCCATCACCAACGCCATCACGAATTGCGCAAGTGGCGGAGTCGTCAAACTCAACGAGGGAACATTCAACCTAACCCCTCCGATCGATCTTTCGAAATCCAATGTCACGCTTCGCGGAGCTGGAATGGGACGTGAATCCCTCGACGGTCTTCGGAATTGTCGCCGGAGGTTCCGCCTTTACCGATTCATCCGGGTTGGCTTACCGGGCCGACGCGCATTTCGGCGGGTCGGGAGCTACGGCGAGCACGACTGCCACGATCAGTGGAACAACAGATGATTACCTATACCAACACGAACGCTATGGATTTCACTTCAATTATAATTTCCCGGTCGCGAACGGGAACTATAACATTACGTTGAAATTCGCCGAGAACTACTGGATCGCGGCAGGCAGGCGCGTTTTCGACGTCGCGGTGAACGGGACGAATGTCATCAATAATCTCGACATTTATTCTAAGGTCGGAGCGAACGCGGCATACGACGTCGTTGTGCCCGTTACCGTGACTGGCGGAGCGATTCAGATCGACTTCGATTACGTGACAGACAAGGCCAAAGTGAGCGCGATTCGTATTGATCCGGCTCCGATAGGGATTGTCGCGAACGGATCGGCCTATACCGATTCATTCGGGGTAGCTTACGTGGCGGACTCTTACTTCACGGGCGGTAATACCGCGACCGACGCCTCAGCGATCAGCGGCGCGCTCGATGATTATCTTTATCAGCATGAACGTTACGGTAACTTTTATTATGATGTTCCCGTAGCGAACGGTACCTACAATTTGACACTGAAGTTCGCCGAAACTTATTGGACCTCTTCAGGCCAACGGGTCTTCGATATCGCGGTGAATGGGACTACGGTGGTGAATAATTTGGACATTTTCGCCAAGGTAGGTGCGGATACGGCTTATGACCTCGTTCTTCCGGTTACGGTGACGAACGGTGCGATTAAAGTCGAATTCGACACCGACGTGGATAATGCGAAGGTGGGTGCCCTTTTAATCGAGCCGGTCTCGGCGGGGAGTCTGCCGGCAGTGACAAGCCCGGTTTATTTCGTCGATCCGGCCGGGAGTAACACGACGGGTACAGGTGCCGCGGGTTACCCCTGGGCGACACTGTCGTACGCCTGTAGTCAGGTTTCGACGGCGGGTGCAACGATCGTGGTCAGGGCGGGAAATTACACCGACAACAGTCAGTGTGTGCTCGCGTCGGGTGTGAATATTCATGGTGACGGGAAATCCGTTGTCACGATCACAAGCAACTATGCGGGATGGTACATCTACGCCGTTTCTGCTGACGGTACCGATGCCAACCAATATATCGGTGGCTTTACTCTGAACGGAAATGCCCGAGCCCTCGATCACGGCGTCTATGTGAGAGGAAGAAGTCATTTCTCGATCATCGACGCGGATTTCATTTCGATCGCGGACAAGGCGATTCAGCTCGAAGGCGCCGCCGAGTGGACCGGGTACGACACCGACACCGCGCCTCCGTCGTACGGCGTCGGGAACGTCATCCGGAATGTGACCATTCAGGGTTGCTCGGCAGCCCACGACGGGGGGATCTTGAATGCCGCACTCTGGGCGACGGCGCAGCAGGATCTCATGATCGATCGAGTGGTCGTTGATGAGGGGCCCGGGACCGGCGGTCAAGGCAACGCTTTCAGGGCTCATCCTGGCTGGCTCAAGGGGATGATCGTGAAGAATTCGAAGTTCAAGGTGAACTCGAATGCAGAGCCGAATCCGATTAAGTTGAGAAATATCGAGAAGGATACTGAAATCTACAACAGCGAGTTCTGGGGTGGATTCGTATCCTTTGTTTCAGGACGTCAGAACGGCGGTACCTGGGCGTTGAAGTTCCACGACAACACCGTTGATTTTTCGAGTGGCGGCAGTTTGGGCGATGGGCATGAACTCTCGATGGACTATCTCGACTTCTATAACAATCACGTGACCGGTTATCCGCTCACCGTTTGGAATAGAATTCAATATGACGGCTATGGAATTAACAACGTCAGAATTCATCACAATGTCATCGAAAATGCGGCACGACGCGGAATCATGATCCAGCCCGGCTACCCAGTGACCCTGGGGCAGGACACCGTGCAGATCTGGAACAACGTCATCAGCAACATTACCTCAGCGACAGCCGGTGTTTATGTGAATGGCGGCGCGGCGAATCTGACGAATCTGAAGATCCAGAACAACATCATCCAGAATACGAACGGAGCTCCTTCCGTCCGGCTTGTGGGTGGGACGACGATCGTGAGTCCATATGTCACCTATAACGATTTCTACAACACGGCAGCCGTGAGTAGCGACGTGACAGGAGCGACGATCAGTAATAATTCGACCGCGAATCCGACCTTCCAGGGCACCGGGTACTGGAAGAACTGGTTCAAACTCCAGAGTTCGAGTTCGTTGATCGACGCTGGAATCAACGTCGGCTTTACAGTTCCTGATGGCGCTCCTGATATGGGGGCCTTCGAGTACTGATTCGAGCTGAGTAGCTGAAGGGCTGCAAGCGAGTGCGGGTATCAGGCGATTAGGACGCCGCGACTACTCTATTGCGCCCCGACGTTTTTGCGGCATAGAGCGCTTTGTCCGCGGCTTTGAGCAAAGTCTGAGGCGATTCAATCCCGGTCCTCAGCTCGGCGACCCCGATACTCGTTGTGACGTTCAGCCGTTTTCCCTCGTAGATGAAGGCATGTGCTTCGACTGCCGACCGGATCGCTTCGGCCAATTCTCCCGCGGCCTGCGCGTTCGTCCGGGCCAGAAGAATGACAAATTCTTCACCGCCATAGCGCGAAAAAATGTCTTTAGGACGGAGATAGCCCGTTCTTATGAGATTCGTGATCTCGATCAGGACGTAATCTCCCGCTTCATGTCCGTAGGTATCGTTGACCTTCTTGAAATGATCGAGGTCGAAGAACAAAACTGAAAAATCCGTATGCAAAGCTTTCGCGCGTTTGAACTCGGCGTCCAAAGCCTCGAGCAGATAGCCTTTATTGTAAATCTTGGTGAGCGGATCCTGATGCGCGGCAGAACCGAGATTGCCGTAAAAAAGGATTTCGAGTTCTCCTGCAGGGAGAAATTTTAGGATCGAGCTTCCGATCCTGATCATATCTTCTTTTTCCAGAATCACTGAATCGCCGGGATTCACCTTTTTGTCATTGACGTGAGTGCCGTTGGAGGAGCCGAGATCGGTCAGGCGAACTTGCGATCCCTCTTTTGTCAGCTTTGCGTGTGTTCGGGAAATGCTTTGATCCGCGACCGTGATATCGGCTGCCGGGTCCCGGCCGATCGTCATCTCGTTCTGGGTCAGGAAAAACCGGTGGCCTTGCGGCGTGCCTCGAATGATGATGAGACACGATTCCTGCTCTTTCGCTTTTTGCAGCTCTTTTTTGAGCGTTTCCTGATCGCCCTGGAGTACCGCGGTTTTTTCGCCCCGATCATCGCTTGGGTTGTTTTTCTTCGTTGGAATTGGAGGGCAAACCATAGATTTCAGAGTAGTCGGGCGGGTTTTGCGCGTCAAACAGTTAATCTTTGTTTTTGTCTTTGAACCTTTTTAGTCGGAAAACCCGCGTGCCATTATTCCCGTGATCCGGAACTCAAGGCTTCCCGGGTGTATATTTTCCCTTCTTCAACTCCCGGCTGATCGAACGGATTGATGCGCATCAACGTCCCCGTAAAGGCGGTCAATACCGAAAATGCAAAATAGAGAGCCCCCATTGCCCGTTCATCAAGCCGATCCAATCGCATGGTCACGTTCGGTCTGCCCTGCTTAGTGAGGACCTGGGAAGTGGCTCGATATTCCGTTTGAAGAAGTTCATGAAGCGTGTGTCCTTCAAGAAGCTTGAAAGAAGCATAACTGGGATGGCCCGGGCCGAAGTTGATCCGCGGTATTTTCACCTCGTCTTCCACCTGGTCAACGACCATGAAAAGGGTCACCTTATCGTCCGGACCGTCTCGCAGAAGCTGGAGAATACTATGCTGGTCGGTTGCTCCGACGGCGGCGACGGGGGTAAAGCCTTTTCCGTCTTTTCCGAGGCTTTCGCCCCAGAGCTGAACAAACCAATCACCGATCAGCCGCAGCCTGGTCGAATAAGGCATGCAGACGTGAACGGTACGACGTGAGCCCTGTTGAATCAGTTCATCGCCGAGGATGAAAAGAGGGTTCTTCTCGATCGGCGTTTTTTCCACGAAGTCACGGACTTGTTTCGCTCCCGCCAGGAAGTCGGAAACCGAGAGTCCTGCAAACGCAGCGGGGAAGAGGCCCACTGGCGAAAAAATGCTGAACCGTCCGCCTATCGACGGCGCGATATGAAGGGTTGGAATTCCCTCTTTCGTCGCGAAAGCTTTCAAGTCGCCGCGGGCAGGATCCGTGATGGCGAGGAAGTGGGATTGGTAACGTGATTTACCCAGCCATTCCAGAGCGGCAAGCATTTGGGCGACCGTCTCGAAAGTGGTGCCGGATTTTGTGACAGCGCAAACGAGCGTGCGGTCCGGGCTGAGCCGGCTGATGGTCGCGCGCCATTCCACGGGATCGGGATTTTCAGTGAAGTGGAATCGAATTTTCGGGCCACATTTCTCCTGGAGCGATGAAAGGAGGCTGATTGGACCGAGAGCGCTGCCGCCG
Organism: Bdellovibrionota bacterium; assembly: GCA_035291325.1. Taxonomy (GTDB): domain Bacteria; phylum Bdellovibrionota; class UBA1018; order UBA1018; family UBA1018; genus XYD1-FULL-55-31. The sequence goes on from DATDSK010000218.1 coordinate 26,215, forward strand.
ATTCCGAGAAACAGGCAATCCGTGAACTGATTGCGCTTGAGCAGCTCCTGGACCATCGCTTCGGTTTCGCGGACTTGGGAGAGTTCTGGTGCGATAGGGGCGTTGTAAAAACCGATTTCGTTCGTTTCAAAACGGGCCTTGAGCTTGCCCCAGGCGTCCGCCCATTCTTTCGAATTGGTCGCCAATTCAGTCTTAAAGCCGGTTCCAGTGGATACACGGACCAGATTGGACCAGTCCAACATGATGGGCGAACTTCCAAGACGCGATGCGGTGACTGTCATAGTTAACCTCTCAGAACATGCGATTCTAATGCTTGATTTTCGGTTTTGTCATGCGAATTCGACGCGATGACTCCATGCGGCATGATCGTACGGCTCGGATAACGCCATTCTGTGTGACATTGTTGAGTTCACTGGGCGGATTTTAGAACGACGTTCGGCAAGAACGGGTTTTCGGATGGGCTGGTAAACCGCAATTCTTGTTCAGAAAAATATTACATTGGGGTGACTCCTGAAATCTGCCGTGTCATACTCCATCACATGTCAGGGGGGGGAAATCCATTTCCGGTTCAGCTGCTGGTCAACTATTGGGAACTCTGCCCAACGGTCGGAGGTTCGGCTGGACTGTCCCGTAAGAATTCAGCGCTGACGGAGCGTTTGGATCAGCTCGTTCGAAGCGGTGTGCGGAACATCGCGAGCTTCGTTCCCTGGCAGGCGATCGAATCGGATATTTCTCACATGTTGACGCGCTTTCTGCAGGCTACCGCCGAGCGCGATATTTCTGTTTCCCTGATCATCACTCCCGAAGTGGGCATTCATTTCTTGAATTCAGGAATTCCGAAGGACGTGATGCTCCGAAACGACGATATGGCGCAGCCTTTTCCCGGGAAGATGCTGGAATCCTCCCGCAAGCATGATGGCAACAGCGCGGGTACACCCGCGAGAATTTCCGTCAATCTGCCGCCTAACGCTTTCAGTCTTCCATCCTTGTTCGCGCCCGAATTCAACAAACGCTATTACAGTTTTCTTTCCCGAATGGACGCGCTCCTGGCGGACCTTGGAAGAAATCAGCCCAACACCGTCGCGCGTCTCACTGTTTCGCTCTCGGGGAGTTTCTGGAAGTACTACCGTTCACAACAGCTCTCTTCGCGTAATGCTTTCGGCGGAATTGCGGGCGACTATTGCGGAAGCGCCGCGATCGCCTTCAGGCAACGTCTTGAGCAGTTTTACAGCCAGCGCGAGTTCCTGGATCCAAATCCGCTGGCCGCGAATCGCTGGAAATCACGGCATCTCGATGAGGTGAACCGGCGCTGGTTTTATCAGCATTCCGAAGATGTATTCCGGAATCGCACTTTCCAGCTCGTGCGTAAAAAGGCTAATTTTCTCAAAACTCGCGAGATCGAGTTGTATACGCCTGAAGCTGATCCGGGATTTTGCTATTCCCATTTCCTGCACACGCTTTCGGGGGGCAACGCGGATATCTCCAGGCTGTCAGCGATTATCGACCAGGCGGCTTCCCGCGCGACGTACGGTGCAACGAGTGTTGCCGCTCCTTTCATGCACTGGAGTTCGCTCGGCGGCTTCAGAAACCTCTCCGATCCCGAGAAGCAGTTCCTGATCCTGAAGTCGCTGCTCCTCATTGGTGGTCAGGGCGGCGGGATTATTTTGGATGAGAGCGATTGGTTTTCGCTTTCTCACGCGTTCAGGAGCCGAACTGATGCAATCGGGAAGCTGATCGCCGCCGGGCAGCTCAAACTGCGAACGAAGGCGATTTATCTGACTCCCCATGTCTGGTCGAGCGGTGGCGCGATCTGGGAAGAAGTTTTCAAGCACGCCGGATCAAGCGCGCGGATTTCAGCTTCCGTGGAACTCGCGATTCGCGACGGCGGCGCGGGCCTGGTTATTGTCGATCCCGCGACGATTCTCACGCGCGAACTCGTGTTTAAATTGACCGCGCTCGCTCGTGCCGGACGTATCGTGGCGCTGCCCCGGACGACACTTTATACCGAAGCCGCCCGACGCGAACTCGAGGCCGTGATCGGCTCGACGAAGCGAATCGATGTTGACCTCGGGATCCCGTATCATCTTCACCCGTTCGGGGAAGGGAAGCTGGTGCTGTTCGAGGTGCCTGATAAGACGTCCGCTCCCTGGGGTGCCTTCGTCGGTTCCATGCTCGCGCTGGCCGAGGTCGAAGGGCACTGCCGGATGAGCGATAGCCGCCTCAACGTGATTCCGCTGGAAAAGCCGGATGCCCAACTCGGTGTTTTTATTCTGAACGAAACGCGCCGTCATGTTGCCGCCGATATTATTTTCCCGAATGCCGTCGCTGTCTCGGATTTCGCGGGTTGGTTTTCGGCGGATGCGGCGGTCGGCGCGGCCGAAACGGACCCTGTCGTGGCGAATCGGTTTTCGTTGGAAGCGGCTCCGTGTGGCGTGCTGTCGCTTGCGGTGAATACCGAGCGGACAGAAAACAATAGGCGCGTTCAGCCTGAGGCGGACATCGCGCGGGGTGCTCCCAAACACGAGCAACCGGCGGTAACCCATGGGGAGGCTCATGGAACTGACCTATGACTGGCGCAGTTTCCAGTCGATGTTTTATCCAAAGCGCCGCTCGCTGGTCAGGCAAAGCGCTGAGCCGGCAGGCCCCGTCCTGGTGATCCGGGAAGACGACCTGATCATTTCCGCTTTCGCCGAATCGGAAGACCTTTCGGATTGGATCGGTGCCCGGTTTGAAGAGATGGCCGCCGAACTTTCACATCGGGAGCTCGTTTCTTTCGCGCGCGCGGACGTCGATCAGTGGATGTTGGATATGCTGGCGCTTCCGCATTTTCAGGATCAGATGGAGTTTCTGCGGTCCAAAGCGGAACAGGCGCTCGCCTCAAAATCCAGCCCGGATGCTCTCGCTGGCACAGTGGCCCGGATGAATGACCATGCCGTGAAGAACGGCCGTGATCCGCTCTATCGTCCGCATTTTCTACTTTCGGCGATCCAGGGGTGGTGGAAAAAGGTTCTCCCTTCCGCTTACGGGATTTTTATCCGGTTGGAAGGACAGCCCGCGGAAGATCTGTTTATTCTCGTACGGAGAGGCCGGCTTGAGCTTTTCCATAAATCCGATCTCTCCTCGATGGGTGCCGAGCGTTGTCGGCAGCCTGAAGACGTCGTGAAATATCTTTCTGAAAAGCACATGGTTCCTGTTCAGGGCGTGTTCGTCGCGGCCCGGGATTGGCTCGACTGGTCTGATTCGCCCAATCCGTGGGGCAAAATCGCCTCGGGTCTGCAGACCGATCGAGTGAAGCTGGTTCCGCTCCGCTGGGACTTTCTCGGCCTGATGACGTTACGCGGAGTTTTCGGGCTCTGAACGCTGATATTCCGGCTTGTTGCGGAACTTTCCTTGAATTCGGGCCGTGAAACCGCTAAAAACCGAGCGCAATGATCTTTTTTCAATCTTTGACCCAATCTGAACTCGCGGATCTGCTCAGACCCATCGGGCGCGCCAAAATCGAGCGGCACGCGGCTTCTCCGGAAGACGCCGAGAAAAAGATCGCACAACGTGCGCGTTATCGCGCAAAGCAGATTTTTCACTGGGTTTACCAGCGATTTACCTTTGACTGGGATCAGATGACTGATCTTTCAAAAGAACTTCGAGAGTGGCTCAAGGAGAATATCGAAGTGTATCGCCCTCCGGCCCTCGAACGCCGTCAAGCCGCCGATGGGACAGTGAAGTTCCTTTGGGAGCTGACCGACCGGAAAACGGTGGAGAGCGTCGTCATCCCCGTTGCCGCCCGCGAACTCGAACTGGACTCCGAAACCCCGCCGGAAACTCAGTCGGAACTCCCTGACAACGCGGAATGGAGCCGGCTCACAGCGTGTATTTCGAGCCAAGTCGGTTGCGCGATGGGCTGCAAATTCTGTCTCACGGGCATCCAGGGACTCGACCGCAATCTTGAGGTTCACGAAATTGTCGCGCAGGTCCTCGAAATGCGCGTCCTCGCGCCCCTCACGAATATCGTTTTCATGGGAATGGGAGAGCCCCTTCATAATCTTGCAAACGTGATCAAAGCCTCCCAGATACTCCTGGACCAGGATGGCCTGAATTTCTCGAAACGCAAGGTGACCGTGAGCACAAGCGGGCTGGTGCCCGCAATCGAGGAACTGGGTCGAAGCATCGACGTTTCGCTCGCGATCTCGTTGAATGCGACAACCGATGAGCAGAGGACGGAGATCATGCCCGTCAATAAGAAGTGGAATCTTGCGTCGCTCATGGCGGCTTGCAGAAAATTTCCGTTGGGGAGCCATCGGCGGATTACGTTTGAATACGTACTTCTTGGCGGCTTCAACGATTCACTCGAGGATGCCGCCCGTCTTAGGGATCTGGTCCGCGGCATTCCCTGCAAGATCAACCTCATTCCGTTCAACGAGCATGAGGGTTCGCTGTATCGGCAACCGTCAGAACAGCGGGTTACTGCGTTTCAAAAGTACCTGGTCGATCATGGTTTGACTGCACTGATCCGGGTTTCCCGGGGCGCTGAGATTCTGGCGGCATGCGGTCAGTTGCGCAGTCTTTTAGCGCCCTGTCGGCATGATCTGGCCGCGAGGATTTCCCGCAACCGGTTATGAGGTGTCCACCTCATTCTGCTCCAGTCTGGCGCGAGGCACTCTTCGGCATGAGTGGCGGTCGCGCAGAGCCGTTCAATGTAAATTTCCGGCGAGAGCGTTTCAATGAATTCAATGACCGCGTCCGCATAGCGTTCGATCGAGAGGGTCGGGAACGGCTTTTCACGCCAGCGGCGGGCAAGTTCAGTTCCCTCGAGGACCATGAGCTGGTGGAGCTTGGCGCCGCGGGCACCGGAACTATTGATCAGGCGCGCGGCATTTACCGTGGCATCCGGCGGATCAGTCGGGGCCCCGAGTATCAGGTGAACGCAGATATGAACGTGCGGGGCGCGAAGTCGCAGGCGCTCCAAGGCTTTCCTGGCGCATTCACCGTCGTGTCCGCGTCCGAGCCATTTCAGTGTTTCGTCTTCGAAGGACTGGACCCCGAGTTCCAGTGAAAGGTAAGTGTCCGTCGCGAGTTCCTCGAGCAGGTCCAGAACCGGGTCCGGCAGGCAGTCAGGACGGGTTGCAATACAAAGTCCTTCAATGCCAGGTTGATTCAGGGCTGCCTGGTATAATTCGCGCAGAAACGCGGCGTCAGCATACGTGTTCGTGTAGCTTTGAAAATAGGCGAGGAACTTCCTGGCCCCGAAGCGTTCACGCATCGCCGGCATGCCCGATTTGATCTGCTCTTCGATAGTGCGCGCCGGGTTCTTTTGCCCGAAGCCAGAGCCGAAAAATGAACTCGAAGCGCGAACGTCACAAAACGCGCAACCGCCGCTCGCGATCGAACCGTCGCGCGTTGGGCAGGAGAGTCCGCTCGTAACGACGATCTTGTAGGTCTTTTCGTTGAAGATCCCCTTGAGATAGCGGCTGTAAGGAAGGTAGTGTTCCATTCGAAACGATTCTATCAGTTCGTCACTGTTCCTGGAACCAGATCGAATGCGGCGAGAGATAGCTGTCGAGCCCGGCGTTCGTATTCTGCGTAATGGCCGTCTGTGCGGTGCCATCGGAGTTCATGACCCACAGATTCGTCGAACTGGCGGGTGCGCCGAGAACGTTCATTTTCGAAATAAAGGCGATTCTGGCATCGTCAGGGGAGAAGTTCGGCGAATCGCTATCGAGCGCGGCGGCGTTGTTGGTGGTCAGGGCGACCTGACTGGCGCCCGTCGAGGCCATTTTCCAGATATTGAACGAATTGGCCACCGCGGCATTCACGTTCATCTTCGAGGCGAAGACGATTTCCGTGCCGTCGCTGGAATAATGCGGGTTCTTGCTGTCCAGCGCCGCGTTGGTGTTAATCGTGAGCGCCGTTCGTCCCGTACCATCAACGTTCATTTTCCAGATATTCGCGGAACTCGCCGGCGTCATTCCGATGTCGGATTTCGACACGTAAACCAGTGTCAGTCCATCGGGTGAGATGGACGGTTCCGTGCAGTCTTTTGCCGCCGCAGTTTCGTTGGTGAGCTTGGTTTTGCCGGTTCCGTCGCGATTGATTTTCCAGATGTTAAATGAGTTCGCGGCTGCTCCGTTATTCGAGCCATCCAATGCCGTCTTCGAATGGAAGTAGATTGTCATCCCGTCGGGCGAGAAAACCGGTGCCCGGCTGTCGAGACCGGCGTTGCTGTTTCCGGTCAAGGCGGCTTTATTCGTTCCGTCCGCATCCATGATCCAGATGTTGTACGAGAGGCTTGCCGGGTTTCCGTCAGGAAGTCCGTTGAGGGATGTCTTGGAGGCGAATACGACTTTTGTTCCGTCCGGTGAAAAGACCGGCGGGTCATCGCTGTCACGATTATTATTCGTATTCGCGGTAATCCCGGTCGGGCTGGCTCCGGTCGAAGTCGCCGTCCAGATGTCGTACGACCCGTTGGCCGGGCTGCCTACCGTGCCGTCGAGGGCGCGTTTCGAACAGTAAAGAATCTTGGAGCCGGAGGCGGAGAAGGACGGGTAGATGGAATCGCGGCTGAGGTTGGGCATCGAGGTCAGAGATGAACGGGTTTGGCCATCGGCGGTTGCTTTCCAGATATTCGCCGAGAGCGGCGCGACCCCGTTAAAGCCTCCGCCCAAGGCTGTCTTGCCGTAAAAAAGAATCAGCGGCTGGTCTTTCACCCGGATCGTTACGGTAGCCGTCGAGGTTCCACCTGTATTTTGCGCGGTGATCGTGTAGTTTGAGGCGCCGCTGGTCACGCTTGGGGTGCCCGCGATCACGCAAGTCGCTGAGAGGCTCAGCCCGGCCGGAAGCGCCGGAGCGGGGCTGCAGGAAGTGATCGTCCCACCGGTATTCGTGGGGTTCACGGCCGGGATCGCTTCACGGAGCACGAACGCATGGGTATCGGGCGTGTAGCTGATATTGGGAGCGAGTTCGAGGACCCTGATATTGATCGTGGCGTTGCTGGACCCTCCCGAATTCGTCCCGGTGATGACATAGTCCGCGGCGCCCGCCAAAACGGTGGGCGTGCCGCTCAGAACGCAGGTCGCGGAAAGGCTCAGCCCGGCCGGAAGCGCCGGAGCCGCGTTGCAGGAGACGATCGTCCCGCCGCTGTTCGAGGGTGTTAACGCGCTGATCGCCGCGTTTCTCGTGTAAGTGAACGGGCTGCCCGCGTAGCTGAGGTTTGAGGCCAAATCGTTCACTTTGATATTGATCGTCGCGCTGCTTGAACCGCCGCTATTGGTGGCGGTGATCGTGTAATCCGCGGCGGCGGCTACCGTAACCGGCGTTCCCGTCAGGACGCAGGTTGATGAGAGATTCAAGCCGGCCGGGAGCGCGGGGTTTGATGCACAGGATACGATCGCTCCGCCTGTGTTGGTCGGGTTCAGCACCGCAATCGCCGAATTCTTGACGTGAACAAAAGGACTCCCGGCATAGCTGATGGCGGGGGCCGTGGCATTGACCGTAATCCGGATAGTGGCCGAGGAGTTCCCGCCCGAATTCGTGGCGGTGATCGTGTAATCCGCCTGGCCACTGAGCGCGGTTGGCGTGCCGGTGATCACGCAGGTCGCGGAAAGGTTCAAGCCGGCCGGCAATGCCGGGATCGACGCGCAGGAGAGAATGGCGCCGCCAGTATTGGTCGGAGTTACGGTCGCGATCGCCGCATTTAGCGTGTAAACAAAAGGGCTGCCCGGGTAAGCGATTACAGGGGCCGTATCGTTCACCGTTATCGTGAGCACGGACGACGATGACCCTCCGCTGTTCGTCGCTTGAATCGTATAATCCTGCGCCGCTCGGATCGCCGAAGGCGTTCCCGACAGGGTACAGGTCGAGGAGAGGCTCAGCCCAGCGGGCAAGGCGGGACTCGCGGAACACGAGGTGATCGGGCCACCGCTGTTATTCGGCGTGAGCGCGTCGATTGCCGTGCCTTTTGTATAAGTGAAATTGTATGACGTCGGGAGATAATCGATCACGGGAGCGTCATCGACAACGGCAATGCTGATACCAACCGATGAAGAGCCGCCGGTATTCGAAGCGGTAACCGTATAAGTCTGGGCCGGAGTCAAGGCCGTCGGTGTTCCTGTAATCGCGCAAGTCGCGGAAATCGCCAGACCTGCCGGGAGCGCCGGGACTGAAGCGCAGCTTGTGATCGTTCCGCCGGAGTTCGCGACGTTCAGGGCCGCGATAGCGTCATTGATGATATAGGCGAATGGACTTCCCGAGTACGAAATAATCGGCTTCGCGTCGTTCACGGCGATGTTGATCGTGGCAGCGCTCGTTCCGCCCGTGTTGGTGGCGGTGACCACGTAATCGGCGGCTCCGGTAATGGCAGTCGGAGTGCCGCTCAGGACGCATCCGGCCGAGAGACTCAACCCGGCCGGCAATGCCGGCACGGAATTGCAGGAGACGATTGCTCCACCGGAGTTTACGGGGGTGAGAGACGCGATCGCAACGTCTTTGGTGTGCGTGAACGGACTTCCCGCGTAAGAAATGTTCGGGGCGACATCTTTGACCGTGATGTTGACGGTTGCCGAATTCGAACCGCCGCTATTTGTGGCAGTGATCGTGTAGTCCGCCGCTGCGGCAATGCTGGACGGAGTCCCATTCAGAACGCATCCCGAGGAGAGGCTCAAGCCCGCGGGCAATGCCGGACTCGAAGCGCAGGAGACGATCGCGCCGCCACCGGTCGTCGGCGTCAGCGTCGGAATCGCCGATCCTTTCGTATACGTAAACGGACTTCCGACATAACTGATCGTGGGCGCGATGTCCTTGACCGTGATGTTGATCGATTTGGAATCAGATCCCGCCGAATTCGTGGCGATGATCGTGTAATCGGCAGCTGTTGCGAGTACCGTGGGCGTTCCCGTGACAACGCACGTATTCGACAAAGTCAGTCCGGCCGGAAGTGTCGGGTTTGATTCGCACGAAACAACGGTGCCGCCGGTATTCGTTGGCGTTAAGGCCGCTATGGCGGCATTCAACGTGTACTCGAAGGGGCTCCCCGCGAAGCTGATGTTCGGCAGAAGGTCATTGACGGTGATGTTCAGAATGCTGGATACCGACCCGCCCGAATTCGTCGCCGTAATTGTGTAACTCGCGGCGGCCGAAACGGCGTTTGCCGTCCCGCTGACATCGCAAGTCGTGTTCGAAAGGACGAAGCCTGCGGGCAACCCGGGACTCGAGCTGCACGAGGTGATCGTTCCGCCTCCGGTTGTCGCGGTGATCGAGACGGCACCTCCTTTGGTAAGGGTGTAACTGGCAGGGCTGTAACTCAGGGTCGGCGTGACATCCTTGACTTCGAAAACCAGAACGGTGCCTGAGGATCCGCCGGTGTTGGTCGCGGTTACGGTGTAGCTCGTACTCGCGGTCACGGAGGTCGGTGTGCCGGTCAGGGCACAATCAGTGGCCGAGAACGTGAGACCTGCGGGAACCGCAGGGTTGATCGCGCAGGAAACAATCGCGCCACCCGTGTTCGCGGGCGAGAGAGCTGTTATCGCGCTGTTCTTGAAAAAATTGTACGGGTTTCCGGCATAAGAAATTTCGGGAGCGGAATCCTTGACGGTGATGTTGATGGTGGCCGTTGAGGATCCGCCGGTATTCGATGCCGTGACGATGTAATCGGCGGCCGTGCTGAGTGCCGTGGGCGTTCCGGAAATCGAGCAGTCGGTATTGGAAATCGTGAGCCCCGCGGGAAGCGCGGGCGCGATCGAGCACGAGGTGGGGGCTCCGCCCGTATTGGTCGCGCTCAACGTGGTGATCGGGGAATTTAACGTGAAAATGAAAGGGCTGCCCGTATAGCTGATATTCGGGGGCGTGTCGTTGACGGTAATGGAAATGTTCGGTGCCGAGCTTCCGACCGAGTTGGTGCCGGTAATCGCGTAGGCAGTGACCGCGCTCGTCACGGAGGGGGTTCCTGAGATGATACAGGTCGACGAAAGCACGAGGCCCGCCGGTAATGGTGGTGCTGAAGAACACGCGGTGACTGTACCTCCGGAGTTGGCGGGGGTTTTGGCGGTGATCGGGACATTCTTATTGAATGTGAAAGGGCTGCCCGCGAATGACAGAACCGGCGGGATCTCTTGCACGGTAATGCTGATGGTTGTGGTTCCGGAACCTCCGCTGTTTGTTCCCGTGATCAAATGGGTTGTCGCCGGTGCGCTTTGAGTCGGGGTGCCTGAAAGGGTGCAGTCGTTTGAGAGACTGAGTCCCGCTGGCAGGGCCGGGGTGGCGGAACACCCTGTTATCGCACCGCCGGTTGAAGTCACTGGCTTCGGTGTGATCGCCGACTTATTCAAGAAAATGAAAGCGTTTGAAGCATATCTGAATTTGGGAGGGATATCGTTGACCTTGATGTTGATGGTCGCTGTTGAATTGCCTGCCCCGTTCGTGGCCTTGATCGCATGGTTTGTCGCGGCCGCGACGGCCGTCGGTGTTCCGGTGATCTGACAATTCGCGGAAAGCTCCAGTCCAGCCGGAAGCGCCGGGGTCGGAGTACAGCTGTTGATGATGCCTCCGGCGTTGGTCGGGGTCAGCGCGGCGATCGGCGTTCCTTTTGTGAATGTGAACGGCGTTCCCGAAAAGCTGATGTCCGGAACCAGATCCTGGATCGTTATGCTGATCCCGGCATTCGCGGATCCGCCGTTGTTTGTCGCGGTAATCGTGTGTGGAGTGGCGGCCAGGAGGTTATTTGGGGTGCCTGAGATGGAGCAATCGGCTCCGAGCGTCAGGCCCGTCGGCAAGCTGGGCGCTGCCGCGCAAGAGGTGATTTCCCCGCCCCCCGCCGTGGGGTTGACGGTTGTGAGTGCGATTCCGCGATAAAAGGTGAATGGCGATCCTGGATAACTGACGGTTGGCGGGTTATCGATGACCGTGATGTTGAAAAGAATCGAAGACGAACCCCCCGAGTTGACCGCAAAAACGAAATGATTGGCGGCCGTCTCGCTCTCAGTTGGAGTTCCCGAGATTTCGCAAGCCGGAGAGACGGTAAGACCTGCCGGGAGCGGTGGATACGCCAGGCAATCGGTCGCTGGTCCGCCGGTGAGAGTGGGGGTGATCGGCGCGATTGGAACGCCTATGTTGTAAACCACGGTAGTGTCTCCCGCGTAGCTCATGACGGGAGGGATATCGGTGATCGCGATCACGAGGCGGGTAAAATTCGAACCATAGCCGTTGTAAGCCGTGACGATGTATTCGGTTGCTGGGGTGATTTGTGTGGGAGTTCCCGAAATCGTTCCGGTGGCGCTGTCGAACGCGAGGCCGTCCGGAAGAGTTGCAGGGCGAATGGTGAGGCGATCAATCTGACCTTGGGCGCTGAGGGTGTTTGGAGTGATTTCGATCGTTTGGGGGTAGTTCGCCGGGCTCGTGGCATACTGAAGCTGCGTGGGTGGCCCCTTCGTGGCCACAAGGGACTGCGCTCCCGGCGGGCTGACCGGGTTGACGCACCCGGCCCCAAACGTCGCAGTCAAAACTAAGAACCCGATTGCGGGTCGAAAGTATCTGAGCATCAAACTCCGCCTCATATAACGTTCGGCAAAAATCGCTTAAGATATGATCCTCTTAGACTATTTTAGCACCGAGGCTGAGTTAAATAAAATTCAGAATATTAGAGTAACTATGTGTTTTGGGTGTAGAAAACGCCAAATGTTAAAATCTTGTAAGAATTCCAGTTCTCCGGGCGTGGGACTTATCGTCTCCGTTTGGTCGGGGTGGATCGTGTCCCTTTTGAACTCTGCAGTTGCCCGACCGTCGTATTGAGCTGTTCAATGCTGGTCTTTTGGGCCTGGATGGCTCCTGTGATCTGGGTGAGGAGTTGTTTGATCTGGGTCATTTCGTTCGTCGTGGTTCGCAGGGTGCCTTCGAGGGACTGAACTCGTTTTGACAAATCAGCATTGCTCGTCTGGAGCGTCTCAACCTGCTGCTGCATCGCCTGTTGTCCCGGGCAGCTGGGCATTCCGATTCCCATGCCTACGACAGCCGTGGCAAACGCAATCCATCTGATGCAAGACATGCTCGAAAAATGATTCATTTTCAGGGCCCCCTTTTGACGTTACCGGAATGGTAACACCTCGAGACGCCCGTTAGAACATGAATTTTTTGTTCGCGATGTTCGTAAGAATGGCGATTCCGAGAATGGAAGTCACCAGCGACGATCCTCCATAACTCAGAAACGGAAGCGGAACTCCGACGATCGGCAGCAGCCCCATGACCATCCCCATGTTCACAAAGATGTGCCAGAAAAAGACTGTCACTATTCCGAGCGCGAGCAGCAGGCCGAATTTGTCGTGTGATTGGTAGGCGACCGAAAGACCGTTCAGCAGAAGACCGAGATATAACGCCAACACGATCGCGCAGCCGACAAAACCATGTTCCTCGCTGAAAACCGAAAAAATAAAATCAGTGTGATGTTCCGGCAGGAACTTGAGCTGACTCTGGGTGCCTTTCCTGTATCCTTTTCCGAGCAACTGGCCGCTTCCGACCGCGATCATCGATTGAATGGAATTGTATCCGGAGCCCTTCGGGTCGGCCATCGGGTCAAGAAAGGAAATAATGCGCTGCCGCTGGTACGGCTTCAGCCCGAATTTGTAGATCGTGGGCAGGGCGACCGCGAAACAAATGCCGATAATCACGAGAGTGCGAGGCCGGACTCTCATGAAAAGCATCATCGTCACGAACGTGGCCAGGATGGTCAGCGCGGTCCCGAGGTCCGGTTGCATCATGATCAGGCCGGCGGGTATCATGACCAGGAGGCCAGGCAAGAGCAGGTCCTTGAAGCCGTAGCCTCCGACGGTCCGATCCGTTTCGAAATATTTTGCAAGGCAGATCACGAGCGAGAGTTTCATGAACTCAGAGGGTTGAATTCTGAACGCACCGATCCCGAGCCAGCGCTTCGCGCCGAGTGAGGACTTCCCGAGCACGAGAACACCAACAAGCAGCAGCAGATTGGCGAAGTAAATGACGTAAGCCAGTCGCGAAAAGATGGAATAATGCGGCAATAAGATCAACGCGGTCAGGGCCAAGCCAAGGCCGCACCAGAGGAGCTGGTTCTTGTAAAGCCCGAGTGACTTGTCCTGGACGCCGGTCGCGCTGATCAGGTTGAAAATCCCGATTCCGATGAGTGTGAGGGCGATAATCAAAAGGCTCCAGTTGAACTTCTTGAATTCTTCCTCATACAGACCGACCCGCATCGTGCTCGAAGGATCGGGACTTTCGGGGGTTTCCATCCAGGAGTGATTCATAATCCTCGACCTCTCAGGGGTTCGTCGTTAATCATCGTCGTTATCCGCGGCGGAATCCGGAAGCGCATCGCGCGATGTATCGCGGGTCGGTTTCGGGGGGCTCGGCGGTGGGACTGGCGGGACATGCGGGGCGCCGAGATCGGACGCGGGGACGTTATCGTCATTGATGACGACATCATCGTCCTCGGGATCGACTCGTTTGGGCGGTGGCGGGACGAAAGTGGCCTGCCCATGGGCTTTCAGGCGCGCGGCGACCGCTTTTTCGCTGTAGAGATCGGGATAGTATTTTTCAAGGTACGTTTTGACCACCGCCCGGGCAACCGGAGCCGCGCCTGTCGAGCCGTGGCAGACGTGCTCGCCGATGACGGCGACCGCGATTACCGGGTCTTTCAGCGGGGCGAAGCCGACGAATACGCCGTTGTGACGTTCCCTGAATTTCATGTTTTCGCATTTTTGATAAATCTTGTCCGCCGATAGGCGCATGATCTGGACGGTTCCGGTTTTTCCGGTGAAGTCCATGCCCGGCAGCCTTTGGTGATAGGCCGTCCCGTGGGGACTGTTGATAACGCCCCAGAGGCCTTGTTTTACAAGTTCGACCGTCTTTGGCAAAAGTTCATGCGTGCCCAGTATTTCAGGTTGGAACTCCTTGACCACCCGTCCGTCGTAGGACTCGATCGATTTCACGATATAAGGCCGGTAATGTGTTCCCCCGTTCCCGATGGCCGCATACGTGTTCGCGAGCTGGATCGCGGTCGTCAGAACGAAGCTCTGGCCGATCGCGACACTTACGGTTTCGCCCCCGTTCCAGGGTTGACCGAAGCGTTTCATCTTCCATTCTTCCGTCGGGATCAGGCCGGGGACTTCGCGCGCCAGGCTGATGCCAGTTTTACTGCCGATTCCGAGATGTCTCGCCCATTTTGCGAGGTCGTCAACGCTCTTTAATTTCTGGGCCACCCGGTAGAAGAATACGTCACAACTCTGCGTCAACGCCGTGACCACGTTGATTTCTCCGTGTCCTCTCTTCAGATGGCAGTGATAGACGCGGTTACCGACCCGAATCGAGCCGGTACAACGGAAGGTGGACTTTTCGTCAATCACGCCTTCCTGCAGGCCCGCGACCGCCGTAACCGTCTTGAACACCGAACCGGGCGAGTAGTGATCCTGAATTGTTTTATCGCGAAGCGGGTGATTTTCGTTCGTGAGAAGCTTGTTCCAGATCGCGGCGGGAATCCCGCGTGAAAATTCAGTCGGGTCGAAGGAGGGCCGCGACAGCATGGCGAGAACCTCGCCATTTCTCGGGTCGACGGCGACGAGCGCGCCGATCTTGTCGCCGAAGGCCTTGGCTGCCGCGAGCTGCAGGTCCTGATCGATCGTGAGAATCAGGTTTTTGCCGGGTCTGGCCGGTTTCCCCGCGTTGTTCTCCAGGACACGGCCTTTCCCTTTCGCGAGCTTGACGCGCCCGAGGGCGTCGACTTCCTTGATCTCCTCGCCATCGATTCCCCGAAGCGTGTCCTCCATCCTCTGTTCGAGGCCGAATTTCCCGATACTGTCGCCGAGCTTGTATTTCTGGGCGGTCTTGTTCAGAATCGGCAGTTCGGCCGAATTCACTTCGCCGATGTACCCCAAAAGATGGGCGGCAATATCCCCGTAGATATTCGTGCGCTTGATTTCTTCCTTCACTTCGACGCCGGGCATGGAGATTTTCCAGACTTCGATCGCGGCAACTTCGTCGCGGGACAGATCCGGTTTGATTTTGACCGGCATGAAGGAGGGTTGGCCGCGGGCCTTATCCAGAATGCCCTGGATCTCTTCCTTGGGCATTTTGATCAGCTTGGAAAGCATCCCGAGAACCTGGTCCGTCTGCCTCGATTCACGGAGATATTGAGGGATGATCTCAAGATCGAAGGCTGGACGGTTGTCGATCAGCAACGTTCTGTTGCGATCGAAAATCATCCCGCGAGGTGCCGCGATTTTGACCCGCTTGATCCGGTTTTCCTCGGAATACTGGCGCATTTTCTCGCCGTTCAGGATCTGGAGGTAGACGAGCCGCGAGAGGAGGAGGCCGATCACCAGAAACACGGCCGCGTAAAGATAGCGGAAACGATCCTGAAATTCCCTGATCTGTTCTTCCTGTCCGAGAAACGCCATCTAAAATCCTTCGTCTTGCAGCTGTAGCTCGTTTTCGAGCGACTCCTCCGTCCGCTTGTCCTTGAAAGTGAGTGCATCGAATTTCTCGAGCCATCGGTAAAGCCAGATCGCGGCGAAGCCTTCGACCGCGGCTCCCGGGAAAAGCAGGAAGAGCGTATTCCTCCACTGGCTGGTGTGGGGCGCGAGATAGTGAAGCACCGTCATATTCGAGAATTTCGAGAAGATCGAGCCGAAGAGAGTCACGATGATGAAGGACGCGAGATCGGGAATGACGAACAGCTTCGACGCGCCCCTGACGAGCAGATAGAGAAGCATGTAGGTGATGAGAAAAACCCCTCTCGGGGCGGCGCTGTGAATCTCAGCGATTTCGGCCGCGATCAGGACGAGGATGCCGCCTTCGGTGAAGTTCCTCCTGAGGGCGCACCAGATCACCGCGATCAGCACGATGTCGGGTTGAAAGTAGGAAAGCGGCCAGCACGAGAAAAGGGAAGTCTGGATTGCAACGCCGAACGTGACGAGGAGGATCAGTGCGGGGGCATTCAGGGCCCGGAGCAGAAGCCGGGTCATTGGCCGGTCGCTCCTTTCACGGGTTGGATGGTTGTTTCGGCGGGTTTTGCCGTCGTGAGCGGGGCGGTTGAGGCCGCGGAGGACCCGGGATTCGCCGCCGTGATAAACTCACTGCTGGCATTCGTCACGACAAGCACTTCTTCGAGTTTCGAAAAATCAACGCTGGGCCGGACTTCGACTTCTTGCGAGATTCCAAAGGGCTTTCGATTGACCTTGGACACGAGTCCGATCGGGACACCTTTCGGAAAAATTCCTCCAAGGGCGCCTGAAATCAGGACATCGCCGATCTGGATGTCATCGGTTCTGAGCACGTAGCGGAGCTGACAGGTTTCGTCCGTAAGACCTTCGACGACGCCGCGCGCGCGTGAGCGTTCATCGATCGCGTCAATCGCGGAGAGCAGGTCGAGAATCGTCACCACATCCGCGGTATTCGGTGTGGTTCTGAGCACGCGGCCGACGATGCCCTCGTTCGTCACGACCGCCATGTTTTTCTGAACCCCCGAACGTTCACCGCGGTTAATCCGGATCGCGCGGAATTCCGTCGAGACGTCCTTTGCGATCACGCGGGCGGGAATCGATTCAATATGGAATTTTTCTTCGAAATTAAGCAGCTTTCTAAGACGGAGGTTCTCCTGCTGGGTTTCGCGAAGGTTTGCGATGAGGTTCAGGAGTTTTCGATTTTCCTCGAGAAGAATCGCGTTATCCTTGCGCGTATTCCAGAGATAGATATAGTTTTGAAAACCCGATGTGATCTGGTCGATCAGCCAGCTGATGGAAGTCTGGATGGGCGCGGTGCCCGCGATAATGACCCGATCATAGAATCGGTAATCCCGGGGGGCGCGGGTCGAAGTATCGATGGCGATGATCGGGATTAGAATAAATAAAAAAAGAATGATATAAAATCGATATTCTTTCAGGTACTTAATCATGCGATATTACCATCGGAGTTA
>DATDSK010000219.1:0-7566 GCA_035291325.1 Bdellovibrionota bacterium
ATGGGCAACGACGAGAGTGGATCTCGAAAGATTCGAGCACCTGGTTTCGGTCCAACGAATTAACCAGATTGAGCAGGCCGCAGGAGACCTGCTTCACTAACCGATGCGACCCTCAGACACGGAAAAGTTGCCGCGACCAAGGTGTGAATCCAAGTGATGTAAGGCGATTCAAGGCGAGAATCACGGCTGGTTTCTCGATTATTCTGTTCATCTTGGTCTTGGGGTTTGTGACCTCGTTCCTGCTCATCAACCGAGCGACCCAGACCAAGGACAGCATGGTCCGGGTTGAGATGGAGCAGACCCTGGACGCCACCCACCTCTTGGCATTGAACGCGAAAATGTCGGCTGATCATCGAACTTACTTACTGACTGGAGACCGGACCTTCATCGCCCAGTGGGAAGATGACCGCCAAGAGTACGCAAGGACCGTGGCAAAACTTAAGGAGGTTGTGACTCCTTTCGGAAGGGGCTTGGTCGAGCGCGCTGAGAAGCTCGAACGAGAGTTGAATGACCTTGAGCAGGAGTCCGTCGAGATTCGAGCCAAAGGTCCCCTGTCCCTGTCCATGACCGCTCAGTTGGCGAAGAAACTGGTTCCTCTTCGCCAGAACATCGTGAATACCTTGCGAGAGCTGCTCCAGCACAAGGCTTCCCTACTGGAGGAGAAGAAAGCCGTTGCCCTCCAGGCCACGGCGACGATGAAACTCTGGGTCACCATAACTACCGCTGTCGCTTTGCTGCTCTCGCTAATCGTTGGAATTATTTACTCTAGGAAATTGGTGGGCCTCCATGTGCGGCTCGCCGATGCGTACTCTACCGTTCAGGAACACGAACAATCATTGAAGCGAGCGATTCGGGCGAGGGATGAAATGGTCGCGGTCATCTCGCACGAACTCAAAAATCCCCTAACGGCATTGGGCACCGGAATCACGTTGACCCAGCGACTGCTTCCAAAGGACGTGGCCTTGCAGAACGTGCGGGACGTATTGAACCGGATACAGCCCTCTTTGCATCGGATGAATCGCCTGATCGCCGATCTGCTCGACATAACTAGAATCGAGGCCAGAACATTGAGGGTAAAACCGGCATCGACCGATCTTGCTGCGACCGTCGCAGAAGTGATCCACACCTACGAATCGCTCGCCTTGGATAAGTCCATTGAGCTGAAGGCCGAGATAACAACAGATGCCCAGGCAATCTTCGGCGACAAGGACCGCGTCGCCCAGGTCCTCTCGAACTTGGTTCACAACGCGATCAAGTTTACCCTGGAAGGCGGCAAGATCACTGTGCGTGCCACCCGCGTGGGCGAAAAAGTCCAGATTCAGGTCGTGGACACCGGTAAGGGCATTCCGCCGGAATATCTACCGCTCATCTTTGACCGCTTTTGGCAAGCCAAGGACACAGCTTACATGGGGACAGGGCTTGGTCTCGCTATCGCAAAGGGACTCGTCGAGGCCCTGGGTGGAAAAATCTGGGTAGAGAGTAAAGCAGGTGAAGGATCAACGTTCACCTTCACGCTTCCGACCGTCCAGCAGCGAACTCAGGCAAAGATCGCGTAATTGCGCAAGCAAGGTTTGGCACCAATCTGGACATTGCTAATCAATCTCACTGGCTGCCTCTTAATCGGCGCGGTGATGACATTTGTCGAGCGTGCTGTTCCGTTCCATCGACACCTCTTTCTAATAGGTGCGGTGGGCTTCCTGGGGTCCTTCACCACATTCTCCGCCTTTAGCTTCGGACTCTCGCCATCAATTCGCTTCTTTCCCGTTTGGAGAGGTTGTCCATTAAAGCAACCTCTCCGGAGACTCGTGGAAACCGAGCTGATCCGTGGCGAAGTTCTTATTCATCCCGAGAAGTTCGTTGAATTCGTTCGCATGGACCCCGATCTTGGCCGCGAGTTCATCCAACGAAACGCCTTCGTCACGAAGACAGCGCACCGCCTCGGGGATGATCGTTAGTTTCTCGGGAGCCGGTTCATCCGGTTCGGAGGTCCGCCATCCCCGCTTGTTTATTTCGATACAGCCCCGCCGGTAGCCCGCCTCCGAAATACAACCCAAGTCGCGGGCTCGGCGGATCAAAGCCGCGAGGGACACATGCCATCGCTTTTTCAGCTCTCGAAAATGCTCCCAATCCAGCTTCCTGGGGCATTCGCGCATGAAGGTGTCACGAGGCAATAAAAAGGCCGATGCAAAACGATTCGCCTCCAGTTCCAAGTCGGCGGAGCCGGGATTCGAGTCGCTGTGAAGAACGAGATGCCCCAACTCATGAGCCGCGTCGAACCGAGTGTGGGTCCACGCCTTGTTGGCCAACAAGAAGACCATCGGCCGTCCCTTGTACCAAGCGGAAAAAGCATCTACGGCAGTCGAGTCGTCCGGAATAATTGAAACAAGAATTCCCTGCGTCTCCAATAGGCGCACGAGGTCCAATATCGGCCCGAGCTTCAAACCCCACTCCGCCCTGACCGCGAGGGCGCGTTCCTCGATATCGAGTGATCGGTAGTCGATCGCGGAAAACTTGCTCACGGTCTCGACAGGAAGATCGAACATCTCATCCAATACATCGGCGAAGTCACGAATCACCGAACCATGAGCCAAGGCTTTTCGACGCTCTCTTTGGCGTGCCGACCGAAGGCTTCGGAAATTGGAGTCATCGACCGACAGCGCCCCTCCCACCAGTGGAAGGGCGAAGAATGCGACGGACACCCGGAGGGCTAGCGCAAGCATCCCCAACGTCCTGCCATCTGGTCGCGCCTGCCCCCCCTCGAACTGAGTGATCGCACTCGGGGTCTTTCCGACTTTGTCGGCGAGCTGCTGCTTGGTCAGCCCGCGCAGTTCGCGTGCGACCGTGAGCCTTTCTCGAACGAAAAGCTGGGCTGCGGTGTGAATATCGTTCTTCCCGAGAACAAGTCTCCCCGAGTCAGCCATCTATCTTTTCGTCTTCCTTGCTCGGGTTCATTGGTTTACGCCGCATGAATGGCTGTCCCACTTCCTCGCTCGGGGGCGCTTGCGTCTGATCGGACTGACCAGGCGAGGTCGATAGTGCTTCATCACCCTGGCGGCGCCAGATTTCCTCGGCGAACGCCCACTCCACGACGCATCCATTTTCATCGAAGCGTTTCGGCGCGCAAAGATAAACGGCGCAAAAGCCATCTTCCGAGTTTCCTAGATGGGCGAGCACGAGGTTCGTGAGTGGCTTGGGCTCCAGCCCGGGCAGGAATGCCTCGTCGTTATTCAACGTCCGGATACCAGCGTCGTTATTTGGGAACGACTGAAAGATATTGTCGCGCTCGGTACGCCCGGCCTTGTAGCAACCGAGGATAAAGTCGCCGACTTGAAATCGAAACGTGTTGCCCTGGGGAAGCAATCGAAGAACGCCGCCACTCATTCCAATTTCGGCGGTGAGTTCGTGCTCGCAGAAGCCGGACAAGCAAAAGCCGAACATCTGCTCGGTGTACCCTTGCTCCTCGGGTAGACGACCATCTTGGGCGGTTCCATAAGCTCGACGCAGCGAGGCAATCAGCCGCTCCCTTACTTGATCATTGAAAGTCTGGTAAAATTCGACGCTAGGTTCAAATGAGTTCACTGCTTAAGCTCCTTCTTAAGCGCGGACCATAAACTTCAGTCACATGCGCGTTCTTTGTTCAAAAATTAAGCGACGTAGCGTTATCGGTCAAATAAAATCAACCGACGCTTGGCATCAATCGCTCCTCGCAATCCGGGAAACTTGACGAAGAGTCCAGTGGAGACTTAGATGTGGGCTTCGGGTTTTAGGCAGAACCCTTCCGCTTGCCGTTGTAAAGCCGCCAAAGCGCGACACTGCCCGATCCTTCAGAATTTTCCATTCCTCAACCTTTTTAGCTCGGTTGGAGATTTGGTGGGCAAGCGACAAGCATCCATCGAGCGAGAAAGGTTCGCCATGAAGCCCTCCATTACTCGTCTCAAACGCCAGGCAAAGAAAATCAAGAAAGAGATGAATGTCCATCACCACGAGGCCCTCGACCTCGCGGCGAAAACGGCTGGATTCTCAAACTGGAAACACGCTCTGAACTCCTGGGAAGGAGCAACGCCCGTTCCGACCATTGTTCAAAGGAAATCTCATCCTGTGTCCGCGACGATCCCGTTTACTATTTCTCCCTTTGGCAGAAAGTCGGTTCGCCCAAGCACAAAAATGCCTCTCCAGGCCCACCAGAAAATTGCGGACCTTCTGGACCACATTCTGGCGGTTACGGACCGGCGCAAGAGCGTCAGCAGCCCCATCGGTTTTGTCCGGTGCGAACTCGATGAGTGGGTTCAACGGGAATATCCGACGGAAGCGGAGATGCCCCAGAATATTTTTCACAATCTGTACTACGCCCACCGGAACCCGCCGCAAGATCGGAAGACGATCTCGCATGAAGAAGCCGATGCGCTAAAGCTCCAGCTTGAATCGGTGAAGGGAATTCTTGGGCAATACTACGCGGCATGCGCTCCCTTGACCGACCTTCACAGGAAGCTCGACCAAGCAATCACGGCCCTCGGTAAATGGGCGGATGGACCCTTAAAGACGCCTCCGAAGTCTAGCAGGAGCCTGACCCAGAGACAGCTCCCTCGCGGAACCGCGATCCGTATCAAACTGTTTCGATGCGATGCGGTCGTGATCGAACACGATCTGCGCACGGACACGGTTCGGTATTTTTCCGATAGCAGTAGCGACGGCGTGGTGGCGAGGCACGAGGTCAGTGTTCCTCGAAGTCGGCTTACGACGAAGCTTATGCCGATGCGCGTGCGGCTGCCGTATGGCAAGTGGACCTGCCCTGATGGATCGGAAGTGCTCTTTAATCGTGATTACGAGCCGATGTGGGCGAAGTCTAAAATGGGAGTCGTCACCGCGCTCAAACCCAACACCTGGGTCGAGAACGAGAAGACAACTCACTACTATGAGTCCTCCAACCCACCCTGGATCAACAAGAAGGTGCTCGCAGACTGCACAGCCGTTCTAGAAGCCTGGGGTGTCGCTGATCTGGTTCCAGGCACGATGCGGGGCTACTTCGATTTGTTGAAGACCGGAAGGAAACCGGAGCGGAAGATCGAGTACCAGTTTCCCACTTCGTAAACAGGTCCCGGATGGTCTTTACGACCTCGGCTTCGACGGAGGGGATTCGAGCGAGAGCCTTCCCCGTCGAAGCCGTTTATTTAGCGGAACGCATCGACCCATTCCCTGTCCGTGGTTAACTTCATTTGGGTGATTCGCCTCGCGGGTGTGAAATATCTGTCAGTTTCAGATTCGGATCGAAACGACGCAAGTGATCCATCCCGCCCTGGAGGCCGGTGTCTATAGCGGCCCAAAAGCCTGGATAGAGGCCAAGCCAGCCGAGCTACCCTTGCCCATGCTTCCGATCTCGGTCCCGCTCCGCCTCGATTGCCACACGAGATTTCTTTTCTTTAGCCGCCTGCCTTACACTTGAAAGATGGGCCTCCAGCGACTCTCGAAAAGCCAATATGTGAAAGGACGCAAGTGCCTTCGACGTGTTTGGCTATACAACTTTCGCCGCGACGATTCGCGGCCAGATGAAGAAAATGGGAGCACTTCTCGATAGGGAACTTGCTTAGCCGTGAGAATCTTCCCAATATGAACAGATGACCGACGGGTGGAAGGAATGCGAATGGACAAAAAACAGCCGAAAACACCAACCAGGGTGGTAGCGACTCCCGAAGTGTTAGACACGAAAAGGAAACAGTCGCTCCACCAGAGTATTGAGGAACGGCTTGCACAAATTCATTTGCTGCCCAACGATGAGTTAATAATTGAGAGGAAAGAACTCGCTTCAACCATCGTCGACACGGTTACTTCGTTCATACCAGGTGCAGATCAAATCAAAAGAGTTCTCGAAACGCAGTCCAAGATTGATTCAAAGATCAAGGAACGGAAAAGCGAAATTTTGATTGAAGCCTACATGAATAAGGCCGACAGCCATGAGGCAGCGATTCTCGGTCTTGCCAGGCTCTTCACTGACTTGCGTACCAGCTTGCTTTACAAACAGCTCGATTCAAAGATGGGGTCGGAACTTCCGTCGAAAGAAGTTACGGAAATGCTCTCAAGCGCACTCAAGAAAGTGCTCGAAACCAATTTGGACGAACAGTTTGATAGCCACAAGGCTGTCGTAAGAACGATTGTGCGAATGGACACGCAATCTCTTCTACTCCTGAAGGATCACGAAGAGTTTCCAATCACACGATCGCAAGGCAGGATGATGGACTCCACCGATGCGCCGGACAGCTCTGTCGATTGGTCGTTCAGGTGCGCCAAAGCTTACCTCGAAAAAAAGGGCATAACCGAAGAGGCAATCATCTTTCACTTTCGAGCCTGTCTTGAGGAGCTGCTTCGGGAAGGTTGCATCTCGGTAAAGTCCGAAGTCAACGGGAACGACTTGGTGCTTGTCAGCTCGTTTGGCGATCAGATTCTAAAGTACATTTCATGAAAATCGGCTCGAACGCATTCACATCCTCCTAGAGCGAAGCGCCTCAAGTGGGCGACTTCCTGCAGGGCACCCTATGAACGCTTCCAAAACTCTAGGCTGCTCAATTTCCGTTCCAGTGACTGTCTCGCGTTGATGTCTTCGCTTGAAAAGATTGTCGCCAGTGCCGAAACAACGGAGCGAAACTCTTCCGTCGAGAGGTCGGACTTCATGTCGTTGATTACAGCAGCGACAACCATCCAGCCTCCATTTCCCCGACTCGGATTAACGTGGTCCAAGGTCGCATAGAGCGGCGACCCTGGGCTTATTGTGTCCAATGCAACACCGCTAATGCCGCAATGAAACTTTCCGCCAGATTTTGCCCTCTTTAAGGCTTCGACCCACTCCAAACGACTGGGAGCTTCAACACGTCTATGTTTCCTCTTTCCTCGTTTTTTCGGAAAGGCTCGATTTGATATCTTGAAACAAGCCGCGCAAAGCATATGGGGTTTGCCCGCGATCTTCCGCTTGAACACCCCGGCCCCTGCGGCCGGGCAGAGATAACAGGTAACGTGCTCGGTCAGTGTATCGGTCATATCGCCCTCGCTTCTCCTATACTTCGGCAAAACCCGCTAGAAACTGCCCGTCCGCGACCTGTTCTGGTGGTATATCTGTAAGGTGAAAGCCTCGATTCACCCCACCGCAATTAAATCCCTGATTTTCCAGCCTGAACAGGCAGGGCTTTCTGCGTGCGCAGCGAGTCAAAGGTCCGTAACATACCCCCGCTACCACTTATGAACCTCTGAGATTTTAGCAACATGCGAGAATTTCAGAGGTTTTTTTATGTCCAAAATAGGTCAACAGCCGCTCGGAGGTTCAAAGGTTTGTGAGCATCTCGACCACGCAAAGTCCTCATTTTTCCATATCGAAATCAGTCACTAACCATTTTAAAAAGTTAATTGACCCCAGTACAGGCCCAAGAACTCGAAAGTCTACTGATGTGGTTCCCCTCCTGAACTGGACAGGGTATAAGCCCCCTGTTCTATTAAGGAGAGAGAGATGGAAGCAAAGACAATCGAGTTCCAGAGATGGACGGCGAAGCGCAAAGCAGAGCTCGTTCTGGAACTGATCCGAGG
>DATDSK010000220.1:0-7288 GCA_035291325.1 Bdellovibrionota bacterium
TTCAAAACCTGTTTTAACGCGTCCAAATCGTCAGGGAGCAATGCTTTTGGGTCGAGATAGGCCTCGACCTCGAAAATGACGATCGCGGTGGCGGCGCCTCGGCCGGAGAGGTGTTCGCCTACCTCGTTGCCTTGCCCACCACTCCAAAAAAAATTCGCGGCGAGCCGGATCCCAGCCCACCGCGAACCTGCGTTCTAAACGCGAAAGCCCCCTTGCTTATACGCCGATCACCGGAAGAAAATTGTCATCGATGTAATCAGGCGGAGTCACGACGGTGTCATCACCAGCATCGCTTCCACCCGAAACAGGGTCGCCGCCACTCACCGGGTCCGTTCCACCTACTGGATCAACAGGATTGACCGGATCGGTTCCAATGGGATCGCCGCCCGGAGCCGGATTATCACCCGCACCAACTCCCGTATCGGCGCCATTATTGATGTCGATCGGTACAGTCACGGCAGGACGGATGACCGGTTTGAAGTGATAACCGTCGGCGGTCAGCACAAATGAACGGTCCACATCAAATTCAAAACTCGCAACGCTGAGCCGGTCTTCGGCCACCGTCAGGGCGGGCTCGAAAAAGACCTTGATTCCGGTTTGCGGTCCGCTTGGAACTCTAAGGTCGACAACTCTGCCGTCTTCGAGTTTGGCAAGCCCGGTCTCATCCGTAATCAAGCGGATAAGGTCATAGGTTCCCGCCGGCAGTTTCGCGCGCGCAAGCACGAGGGGAAAGCCCTCGTTCAGGCTCATCAGATCCAGCGCAATCGGGGTGATTTGAAAAGAGTAGAAGTTTCCGTCGAGTGATGATCGGATCTGAATTTCACGAATCGTGATCTCGGCGTAGGCAAGTGGCGACTGAGCCTGTCGTGCCAAATCATCAAGCGCGGCCGACCGTGCCATCGCACGGAGCTTCAATTTACCATTGCCTGCCGTCATGCGAGCTGGTCCATCATTGGAATAGTTCGCCAACTCAGCGTTACAAGCGCCGAGCGACAACGCTAAAGGCATCATTGCCAAAACCAAAAATGCTTGTTTCATATGCTCCTCTCTGTTTCGTCAGTGAAACAGTGTTTACAATACTTAATATAACGCGTTGCATCATGACGCGCAACAAAACAAACGTTAAGAGAATGGGGAATTTCCCGAGATAAATCAGCCGATTAGGGGTTGGGATAGAGGCTTAGCGTAAGCCGCCCGAAGGCCTGCTCGCCTCATCCCGGGGCTCCTCACAGAAAAATGAGAGCCCAAATATCGCACTATTCAGTGAGCCGCTTCCGCAGTCGATGGATTCGCGGCAGCAACCCTCTCGGCGGCAGGCTCATTGACTAATTTCATGTCTTTCGTCGAGGCCTGTGGCGCGCTTAATTCAACCGCCGTATTGGTTCCATTCAGATACAGGTAGATCTTCGCGCTCACGAGTCTGCCGCCATTCCGAACGGCGTCAATGGCGATTCCGCTGACACAGAGTTCAGCAGCCTGGGCGGCAGTTTCGACGGTTCCAGTAAATTCCTTCGCGATCTTTGAAACGGAAGTAGGAGTGATCTGAATCGTCCCCTGAATATCCGCTTCGCAAGGAGCAGTACCCTTTTTACCAGATTCATTCTTGCAGCTCGGAGGAATCCTGAGTTGCACGGTCACTTCCGGAGAAGATTTTTCAAGAACCAGCGAGGCTCCATCATCCACCAAAGGAGAATCCCCCATCACCACGACGCCCTCACTTTGCTTTTCGGGAATGGTACCGGCGACCAGCCGTACGTCATCCACCCGGGCATTCAATGCGGAGACCTGAATGGGAGCATTGAGCTGCAAACATGCGTTTTCGGGCAACAGGGAGGCCGGAAGAGCCTCTCCCGCCAGCGCGGTTCTGGCAGCCAGAACACAGACCAGAATAGAAACGTTTTTTAGGACACTCATAAATTCCTCAGTCTCGGTAACAACCATGGGCCAGTAACCTGTACATAACAACTTCCGTACCAGCCGTTCCGGAAGCGCAAATCAGGCGGAACCGGAAGCCCACGACAGACAAAAGCAGGGTCAAACAATCGAAACGGCGACATATTTCGACTGACCTAAAGAAAGTCGCTCAAATCACGTCCTCGCCCCCCCCCTGTGTCAAACCTGCCAATAGATGAATGAACTGTCGAAATGTTTGACATCAACGTGTGCAGAATCTGATCACGTACCAGTTCGGTTTAAGCCAAAAACCCCGCCATTTATGCCCAAAAGACTGAAATCCCAATAAACTCAAAAATGCCGTCGTAGGAGCCGACAAGCATACAATGAAAATTCTCGCGCATCTGAAATCTCATGGGCGTTTCTTCATGCAGGCCACCTTCGCCAGCGGTGTCGCGGCACTGCCGCTCGCGCTGCTGTTTCTTTTCTACAGTCTGCCGATGATCGAGAGCCGGATTTCCCAAAGCAAGGGCGAGTCGACGCAAATCGCGGTCGAAACGGTTTTCAACATTCTGGAACTGCACCACCAGAAAGCCGCATCAGGCGCACTCACCATGGCGGAAGCTCAAAAACAGGCGCTCGAACTCATCAAAAACCTGCGCTATCACGAGAAAGAATACTTCTGGATAAACGATCTTCAGCCAAAAATGCTCATGCACCCCTACAAACCCGAAATGGTCGGCCAAGACCTGACGGATTACAAAGATCCGACGGGTAAGACGTTCTTCATGGAGATGGTAAAGATCGCGCGGGAAAGCGGAGCAGGATTCGTTGAATACATGTGGCCCAAACAAAACGGGAACGATCCGATTCCGAAAATATCGTATATAAAAATTTTCAAGCCCTGGAATTGGATCGTCGGCAACGGTGCGTATGTCGAAGACATTCAGGGAGTCACGGCGGACATCCCGGAAAAGAACCTGATCGGCTTCGCCATAGCAACGATCATTACGATCATCCTTTCCCTCTTCAATGCCGCCAACCAGCTCACAAAAGTGATTAATCCCATCACGATGGTGATCGGAAAGCTGCTGAATGAGTCAACCGAGCTGAAACAAACTGCCGAAAGCATGGCCCGAATTTCGGATGTTTTGGCCAAAACCGGCGAACGCCAGAGCAGCGCAATCACCGAGACTGCGGCGGCCGTAACCGAGATGAACGAGATGATTTCGAGAAACTCCGAAAACGCGGCGACTTCGAGCAAGGTTTCGGAACAGACCAACGAACTTGCCACGCTCGGCCAACGGACGATGACCGAGATGGTTTCGGCGCTCGGCGAGATCAACAAAAGCAATCAGAACATCATGAGCGCGATCACGACCAACAACGAGCATATGAAATCGCTCGCGGAGATCATGCACGAGATCACGGCAAAAACAGAGATGATCAACGATATCGTATTCCAAACGAAGCTGCTTTCGTTCAATGCTTCGATCGAAGCGGCCCGCGCCGGAGAACACGGAAAGGGCTTCGCCGTCGTCGCCGAGGAGGTCGGGTCGCTGGCAAAAAAGAGCGGCGATTCCGCTCGCGAGATCCGCGCGATCATCGACCAGAGTACCGAGCGCGTGAAGCGGATTTCCGACGAAACGCGGATCGGGATCGAGAAGCTTCTTGCGGAGACCAAAGCGAAGCTCGACGCGGGCCAGGTAGTCGCGCGAAGATGCCAGGAAGTTCTTGGCGAGGTTCTCGGCAAATCGGTCGACGCGGCCGGTATGAGCCACTCGATACTGACCGCCACACAGGAACAGGAAAAAGGCAGTGGCGAGATCAAGCGTGCGATCGAGGAACTGGAATGCACGAACCATGAGAACGAAGCGCTATTCCGCGAGACGAACGACAACGCGAGCCGTTTGCTGGAGCGGGCGAAGGTTCTCGGCGGCCTCGTCACCTCGCTCAGTCTCGTCATTAACAACAACGAAAAGGCTGAGCAGAGCGAACAGACCAAAAAACCGGAGCCGCAGCAGCAAGCGGGCGGTACGAGTTCCCCGGGTTCCTCGGGCGCCGCGACTCTTAAACTCGTGGCTTAAGAAACAGTTTCGTCGCTCATCGCCCCGAATCCTTCTTCAAGGACATACAGGCTGATCTTTTGCTGGTGCATGGGATCGAGGTCTTTGAACTGAATGCCGATCGTGAGATTCAAGCCGTTCGCGTCAGGCTTGACCCAGCGCACTTCGGCCGCGCAGTGAATCTCCGTCCCGCATAAATCAAAGCCCACATCCTGGAGAATGGTGCCTTGTGCGAAACGGTCTTTATCGGAGCCCTTCACCATCAAAGCCATTCCCCCGCCGCTTAAGTTCAAGAGTGGGTGCATCTGCCCGGCGACCACCGCAAAGGCAAGCTTCTCGGCCGGAATCGGAAGCCTGAAATGCGATCTTCTCTGAACTTCGTACAGGGTCTCGGGCATGGGGATCCGCAGACTGGATCCCTCAATCTGAATCCGACCGCGATTCGTCACGAAAAAAAGGCTTCCCCGATGCAAACTGATATTCACGAACACCTGCCCCGAGGCATCTTCGGAAACAAGCTGTCTCGCATCGTCCCCCGCGGGGGCCTGGAGAATAACCGCATCGGAATCCTGGTCAAACCTTTCGATTTTCGCTGAAAATTTTAGTTTCTGCCCCGCTGTCCAGAGGACCGCCGGAAGATGGCTTTTCTCGAGCTCACGGACATAACTGAATCTTGTTCCGGGATTGGCGATCCGAGAAAATAGCGCTTGTTTCGCATTCAAGTCTTTCTTTAGCTGTTCAATATTGTTCTGAATATCGGGCGTAAGCTGATTTTTCCATTCGGGACCGGGTTCACTCAGCCCCATCAAATTGCGCCAAGGCGTCGCGGGCTCGTCCTCGCCAATCTTGTTATTGATTTGTCTCCCCTTGTTTTCAGTATTCTTGAAGAACCTGAGCGGCGAATTGTTCTCGAATTTCTGAACACCCACACGATACTCATTCAAAATACTGGCATGGATGGCCGGCCACTTTTTTTTCGCGACTTCAGAATTAGCGCGAATGCTCAGGTTTCCATCCTCGGTCAGCGTGAAATAATCGCAGATTTCCTTACCTCCGAGAAAGTAGCTGAGCTTTGGCAATTTACTGATAAAAATCCAGTGGAACTCGGCGAAGAGCGGACGCTTGCCTTGAAAAATCCACGACCCCCCGGGCTCCACGAATGTCCCATCCTTCGCGTCGTTCGGCCGCCATTCCCAAGCCATATTGTCGCCATCCGGAACGACGGGGTGTTCCCGGCTTCGCCGTTCCCAATGGCCGGCCGGAGGCCCCGGCCCCATCAGATTGACAACCCATTGATCCTTGATTTTCTTTGCATCGTGATTTGACCTGAGAAGCCAACAGTCCGAAGCAATGGTCAGCGGCTCCAGAACCTGAATTTCCGTCACCGGCGTAACGAGCTGCTGCGATGAGTCCGCAAGCGGCTTTTCCGCCCTTTCTTCCCTCGGCCGGTTCAGCAACTCAGAAAGGCTCTCGAGCCGACGGCGCAGCCCCGTTGCTTTGATCGAAACCGATGAGATCACATCCGCAAATCCCATCGCCTTTAAAATCATCGGAGCATTTTCAAGCCCAAGCCGGTTGAGCGCCACTAAAGCCACGTGACCTTGCGCAATCTGACGGACAGTCATTTTCGTAAAGGGGACGAGACGTTTCAAGTCGTCGACGCTCGAAACGGCATAGAGTACGAAATATTTTTTCTCATCCGTGAAGTGCGCATGTACTTCACCCAGTGACCGGCAAACCCCGACTTCGAAAGTCTCGTCTTTCTTGACGAGTTCAGCGAGCTGCTTGAGCACCGGTGCGTTATCCTGAAGAACGATGATGAGCGTTCTTTTTTGCGCGAGCATGGAAGCTAAATTATAGACTTAATTATTCACCAAAAGCAGCATCGAAAGCGACCAGAGAATTGATGCGGCGCGCATAAAATCACGGCAGCAGATGTTCCTTCAGGAACCTGATCATATGCCCCAGCATGAGCACTTGGTTCTGCCGCTTTTCAGCACCATGCCCTTCATCAGAAAAGATGATGAGTTCCGAAGGAATGCTCTTCTCCTGCAAAGCCGCATGCACCTGAATCGCCTCGCCAGCGGGGACTCGCGGGTCAGTCGCGCCCTGGATCAACATCAAAGGATCTTTTACGCGATCGAGATAGTTTGTAGCCGAAAGCTGAAGCAAGGCATCACGATCCTTCTCGGGATCTCCGTATTCGGTCACTCGCAATACTCGGCGATAGGGAGCGGTGTTGTTCAGAAAAGTCAGCAGGTTGCTGATCCCGACGATCGAGACACCCGCGTCGTAGGCCCCCGCGAACTTTGTCATCGCCATCAGAGTTGAATACCCGCCGTAGCTCCCTCCTATGACCCCGATTTTTGGTGTCCTGCCGTCTTTCGCCCATGCTTTGCGAACGAAAATCGCGCAGTCCTCAATGTCGGTTATGATGTTGAGCCGTTTTGACCCGTTGTCGGCGTTGATCCAGGTCTTACCGTAGCCATCACTCCCGCGCACATTCGGTTCGACAAGAATAAAGCCGGCTTCAACGAGCATTTGGGCTCGCGTTGAGAATCCGGGGCGGGCCTGCTCTTCCGGACCGCCATGAAACTGAACGACAACCGGGCAGGGACTTTCGCTCGTCTCGCAAGACCGCGGACGCCGCACAAACATCGGAATCGGCGTTCCGTCCCGCGCAGGGTAGGATTCAAGCTCCGCCTGCGTGAAGTTACTGGTGTCGATTTCTGGAGCACTCGGGATCACCCACTGGGTCAGTTTGCGTGTATTCCATTCGTAAACATAACTCGTCCTGGGCGCCTTCGCGGTTTCAATCCCGATCACGAACGACCGGCCATTCCGGGCCATGGTCCCGGCATAAACATGATCGACGTCACCGAATTCCTGAAATCCCGGAAGCACAAGCGGCTTCAAAGTCCGCGAATCAACAGCCCGCAACCGCGTATAGCCCCGATCATTGACCTCATACACGAGATGCTTACGAACACGGTCCAAATCGAATGCCGCCACGTCACTTTCCATCTCCGGAGATACTGGTGAAAACTTCCCGGCCTTCATCAAATAGAGACGTCTGAAATCGCTGAATTTCGGTGTTAAGACAAAAAATTCGCCCGGCTTCACTCCGTATCTGACGTAGTATTCTTCGAGCTCGTTTTGACCGACCACGGGAGTAAGCGCGCGACTGGCGGGATTCCATTCGAAGTACTCCGCCGTCAGCGCACCGGTGTCACGGGCCAGGAGCAGCCGTCCGTCTTCCGTGAAATCCGAAATCCTCCACAATCCGTCCTGATTGAAGAGCAATTCGATTTTTTCCGTTTTCGTTTCAT
>DATDSK010000221.1:0-2442 GCA_035291325.1 Bdellovibrionota bacterium
CCGTTTTGGAAGCTGAAGCGCCAGAAGCCGAGCAAACGGCCGGAGTTCCCGAGCCGAGCGAACCGACAGCCGAACCTGCTCAGACTGCCGGGACACCCGAGCAAGCAGCCGCGAAACCGGCTGAACCCGCCGCACCAGCGGCTCCCACGGCCAAAACCAGGGCGCCGATCGTTCTTACCCCGCGCCCGGTCGCTCCTCGCCGGAGCATTCTGAAGATCGTCGAAGTGACGGCTCCGCCGCCACGGCCGGTGATCAAACCAGCTCCTTCTCCCGTGACTCCGAAACCAGCCGTCAAGGGTACTTCGACCCAGGATAAGGACGGCTTCAGAATCATAAAGATGACCAAGGAAAACCTCGATCAGATGGTCGAGGAAGAAGCCGCGAAAAAACGCGGCGGCGGCAAAGAGCACGAACTCCGCCCAGAAGATGTCCGCTTCGCGGATTATCGAAAGAAGGAGATGGTCTTCCTTCCGAAGAAGAAGAAGGTGCCCGTGGGCAAAGAAATCAGGAAAACCCAGATCACCACCGCGAAGGCGCAGAAGCGCGTTGTTGAAATGCAGGATTCCATCACGGTTCAGGATTTCGCCAACCAGTTAAGCGTCAAGGCATCTGACGTGATCCGGAAGCTGATGGGCATGGGCCAGATGGCGACAATCAATCAATCCATTGATTTCGACACTGCCACTCTCGTCGCGAATGAATACCAGTACGAAGTGAAGAACGTCGCTTTCAAAGAGGAAGCGATGCTGACGGATACCAATCAGCAGGACACGCCTGAAGACCTGCAACCGCGTCCCCCGATCGTCACCATCATGGGTCACGTCGATCACGGAAAGACGACCCTGCTGGATTCAATCCGGGAAGCGAACGTGGCAGCCGGCGAAGCGGGCGGAATCACCCAGCACATCGGCGCGTACACCGTTAAAAAGAACGACAAACTGATCACGTTCATCGATACCCCCGGCCACGAGGCGTTTACCGTCATGCGAGCCCGGGGTGCCAATGTCACGGACATCGTCATTCTCGTCGTTTCGGCGGATGACGGAGTCATGCCGCAAACGCGCGAAGCCCTGAGTCATGCTCAGGCGGCAAAGGTCCCGATCATCGTGGCGATCAACAAGATCGACAAACCGGGCGCGAACCCCGAGAAAATCAAGCAAGGCCTGGCTGAGCTGAATCTCTTGGCCGAAGACTGGGGCGGTGAAACGATTTTCGTTCCCGTTTCCGCATTGAAGAAGACGAATATCGACAAGCTTCTGGATTCGATTCTCCTTCAATCCGAAATGCTCGACCTGAAATCCAACCCGGCTGTTCGGGCGACCGGTACGGTCCTCGAGACCCGTCTCGAGAGGGGACGGGGAGCCGTGGTGAGTCTGCTCGTGAGCCGAGGGACGCTGAAGGTCGGCGACCCGATCGTTGCGGGTCCTTTTGCCGGCAAGGTGAAGGCCATGATGGACGACAAGGGAGCCATCGTTAAAGCCGCTTCCCCCGGAATCGCGGTTGAAGTTCTCGGCTTCGAGGGCGTGCCCAATGCCGGCGAAAAGTTCAATGTGACCGAGACCGAAGCCGCGGCCCGGCAAATCGCGCAAAACCGCATCGATAAAACCCGTGAAAAGGTGCCCGGCGCTCAAGGCAAAGTGAGTCTCGAAGACCTGTTCTCGAAGATTCAATCCGGTGATGTCAAGGAACTGAACATCGTGCTGAAAGCCGATGTCTTTGGCTCAGTCGAGGCGATTCGGGATACCTTGCAGAAGACTTCGACCGAAAAGGTCAAAGTAAAGGTCATCTTCGCGGCGCCCGGCGGGGTCAGCGAAAGCGATGTCCTCCTGGCGAGTGCGTCCAACGCGATCATCATCGGGTTCAACGTCCGCCCTGAAACAAAGGCCAGGCAACTCGCCGAGGCCGAACACGTCGAGATCAAGTCGTACAGCATCATTTACGAGCTGATTGACGACGTGAAGAAAGCCATGGCCGGTTTGCTCGACAAAAAGAAAGTCGAGAAGTTTCTCGGACGCGCCGAAGTTCGCCAGATCTTCAGCGTACCCAAGATCGGCGTCATTGCCGGCTCGGCGGTCATCGACGGCAAGATCATCCGCGGCGCGAATGTACGGCTCCTGCGGGAAAGCCGTATCATTTACGAAGGCAAGATGTCTTCCCTGCGGCGGTTCAAAGATGACGCGAAAGAAGTCGCGACCGGCTTCGAATGCGGTATCGGAATCGAAAATTATCACGATCTCAAGCCAGGCGATATCATCGAGGCCTTCCAGATCGAGATGGTTGCGCCGGGGCTCGACGCCTAATCACCGCTCAGCAGTAGGAGATCGTTTATGCAGGAAACCCGACGAGCCCGACTTCAGGCCGTCATACAGGAAGAATTGTCGGTCGTCGTTCCGAGGGAAGTCAAAGATCCTCGCGTACCGTCCGTCACCTTCACGGAAGTTC
>DATDSK010000222.1:0-7603 GCA_035291325.1 Bdellovibrionota bacterium
CCCTGAAGTGGTTCTGACGGATGCCCGGGCTCTTCCGAACTCAATCAGCTATGCCGAGTATCGGCGTGAGCTGGAGGCCCGGTCCGCAGAAGCCGGGCGCCCCGTAGTTCTGGTTTTTGGAACCGGCTGGGGAGTTTCGGACGTCTTCTACCCCGAGGTGCACCGGATCCTGGCTCCGGTGTACGGGTCTGAAGGCGCCGAGGGGTATAACCACCTCTCCGTTCGAGCAGCTGTCGCGATCATTCTCGATCGGCTGTTCGGACAATAACCGGTCTCGCGAGCCAAAGTGGCGCGCGGGATGTCAACGTGCCGGGCTTTTTTGGCTTATTTTAGCAGTAGGAGTGATTGAAATGGCTTCGACGAAAGTGAAACATCGGAGAACCTCACACGGAACAC
Source organism: Bdellovibrionota bacterium (assembly GCA_035291325.1). Classification (GTDB taxonomy): domain Bacteria; phylum Bdellovibrionota; class UBA1018; order UBA1018; family UBA1018; genus XYD1-FULL-55-31. Next base: position 397 of record DATDSK010000222.1, read on the forward strand.
AGTACGCCCCGAAAGGCGTCAGCGCACGGCTGGCAGCAGTTGAAAAATCCCAGATGCGCAGCGATTATCCCGTTTTCAAAGCGGGCGACACATTGAAAGTTCACGTCAGGATCAAGGAAGGCGAGAAGGAACGTATTCAGATTTTCGAAGGGCTCGTCATTGCGCTGGCCAATTCGGGCGCGAATCGTTCGTTTACGGTTCGCAAAGTCTCCCACGGCGTGGGCGTTGAGCGTATTTTCATGTATGCTTCGCCCAAAGTCGCGAAGGTCGAGATCGCGCAAGAAGGCCGCGTCCGGCGCGCGAAGCTCTATTATATCCGCGAGCTCGAAGGCAAGGCCGCCAAAGTCGATCGCGAAATAGAGACGCAGGCGAGCGCGGCGACTTCAGCCGCCGCCAAGGAAGCGAAAGCCGCGAAGTAAACCGTGGGTTCCACGCCAACTGGAGTCCGGCGCAAGGCTGCTGGCCGAGACGTTTCGGTCGACCGGCCCGTTCCGACTTTGGACTGGGAAACGCGTGCTGGCCACCCGAAGGTTTCGGTGGTCGGGGTCGATGAGGTGGGCCGGGGTTGTCTGGCCGGACCCGTCGTCGCGGGCGCTCTTTTGCTGCCTGCTGTCGTCGATTACGATTCCGAGCCCTGGTTGCGCGAGGTGACCGACAGCAAGTTCGTCAAACCGGAGACTCGCGAACGTCTGGCTCCCCTGATTGAGAAATGGGCGGGAGCGTACGCCATCGGAGTCGCGTCGGTCGAGGAGATCGACGCGATCAATATTTTCGAAGCCTCCCATCTCGCCATGTGTCGGGCCATATTGGGACTTGAGGGACTCGGCGGAACTCTTCATGTGCTTGTAGACGGCAAATTCAAGCCCAAATTCGAAGCGCATGGGATTGTCTGTTCCTCTAACGCGATCATTCAGGGCGACCGCCAGTGCTTGAGCATCGCGGCGGCTTCGATCATCGCGAAGGTCTGGCGGGATCGCCTCATGGTTCAACTGGACGCGCAGTATCCAGGTTACGGATTCGCGGTCCATAAGGGCTATTCGACACCGGAACATTCGCTGTGTCTGAAAAGGCAGGGCGTGTGCGCGATCCATCGGCGTACGTTCGCGCCCGTTGCGACTCTTTTGGGAAAGTCCGGCTGTTCCGTAATACCGGAATAGCAGGACCTCCGGGGCTGGTCGCGATTCTGCATTCCGCGCTTTCATGGATTCTCGTCACGAGTTGGGAAAGCGCGCGGAATCGGAAGCCGCGCAGTGGTTCAGCCGTCAATTTCAGGCCAGGCTCCTTGCGCGAAATTATGCCCGCCGCTATGGAGAGATCGACCTCGTGTTTGAAATTCAATCGGCCGAGGAAGCTCCCGAGCTGGTTTTCGTCGAGGTACGGGCGCGGACTGCGGGAGGTTGGGTGAACGGGGTCGAAAGCGTGACCCCGCGCAAGCGGGCCCGGCTTTCCCGGACGATCGCGCACTTTCTCGCGATGTATCGGGGGCACGCGAGATCGGCGAGATTCGACATCATGGCTTGGGACGGACATGCCTGGACTCATCTAAAAAATGTTTGGCTTGACTGAACGGTGATAGGATAAGTGGTGCTGGGGGAGTGAATGCGACGAGCTTTTCTTATTAGCCTGGTCAGCCTGGTTCTCGCGAATGCCTTGTTGCCGGTTCAGGCGAGGGCGATTGACCGCGATGTCCGGTCCGTGCTGGTCGCCGGCGGATACGGCATCCTTGGAGGGACCGTTCTCGGGCTTGCGGCTTTTCCCTTCACGCGCGATGGACGGAGTATCGCGGTCGGGACATCAATAGGGCTTTATCTCGGAATCGCGGCCGGTTTCTATTACATTTCTCATCGCGAGGAGCTCGGGGACTCTCTTCGGGGAGAACGCCGGGACGACGCGACTCTTTATTCGGCTTTTGACCCGGGAACGCCGTCGGGACCGTTTCAGCCGGAAAAACCGGTCGTGGAAGTCAATGTCGCGATGTGGAGTTTCTAGCCGCGGGAATCGCGTTTATTGGTCAAAACTCTTTTTCGCCCGTTCTTCGTTATCGTAGAACTCAAACACCGCCTCTTCGTCAAAAGCTTTGATTACGCGGCGGAACTCGCTTTTCACATGACAGTAGCGCGGTTTGCTCGGAATTGTCGCGTTGAATTCCTTTAACGTCTGAACGAACGAGGAAATCCCGCTGGAACCCACGAAATCGAGGTTTTCAAAATTAAAAATGATCTTTTTCGGCACGCAATCCCCCTTGGCCTGTCGTGCGATTCTATTCAGATCCTCGCGGAGTGGGACAGCTGTTTCGAAATCAAGCTTGCCGTCCATGGAAACGATGATGGTGTCGCCGATTTTCTTAATTTGAGTCTTCATTTTTGGATCTCCACTGCGAATCGCTCTAGAGGGTTATGGCCAGGACTTCCCTTTCGCGGCCTACTCTTTTATTATCAGCATCGCGATGGATGAGATAAAGAGGCAAATTTTGCCGGCAGGGCTTTGGGTCATAGCGACTCCGATCGGTAATCTCCAGGATATCAGCTTGCGAGCCAAAAACGCCTTGGAAGACGCGGACGGTATTCTTTGCGAGGACACGCGGCGAACCGCGGCCCTTGTTAATGCGCTTGGAATCCAGAGCCGGATTTCCAAGCTGGTGAGACTGGACGCGCATGCGAAGCCCGCCGTTATCGAAGCCGTCCTGGCGCGGCTGAAGGGCGGCGAATCGTTCGCGCTCGTGACTGATGCCGGAACGCCCGCCATCAGCGATCCGGGGTCGGCGCTGGTCGAAGCGGCACATCGGGCCGGAATTCAAGTGACTCCCGTACCCGGACCCTCAGCCGTTATGGCCCTCCTTTCGGTCGCGGGTTTCGAGGAAACGGCATTCACGTTCCGGGGCTTCTTCCCGAGAAAAGAAACGGAACGTCGAAGCGAGCTCGCGGCGTGCGCTGGTTCGGCTCTTTCCCGTGTTTTCGTCTGGTTCGAAAGTCCCGAAAGAATTTCGGAAGCGCTCGCCGTGGTCGCGCGGGAGCGGCCGGAGTTTGTCGTTATCGTCGCCAAAGAATTGACAAAACTTCATGAAAAGATTTTCAGGGGCGGCGCGGTTGAAGTTGCGGCGGCGATCGCCGCGGAAATTGACCGGCAGGGCGCGCGCGGCGAGTGGTGTTTCGGTGTGCATATGCGAAATGCCAAGGAATCGTGTGAGTTGGGGCAGGACGGTCAAACCGATGAAAGTTCAGAATGGGTTAAGGCTTTGCGCTGCCTTGCTGATGCCCGGGTTTCCGCTTCGGATGCAGTTCGACAGGTGAGTCATCACTTTGGGGTTCCGAAAAACACGGTCTACGAACGAGCGCTGAAAATTTTTTCGAAAAAATAGTTCTAAAAAAAGTGCTGGGGGGCTTGACCCATTTTGGAACCGCCGTACACTTATAGTTGTGGTTGTGGAAAGAATCCAAGGATGGATTCAGGGAGAATAAGATTCAACTCTCGCGGGCCTCGGTGAGGTTAGGATGACCAGACACTGAGGCTATTTTTTTGACCACGATCCGGGGACCAGGAGAGTCCCTTGAGAGGGCAGGAGGCCCATGTCGCGAAAAGGTCGTGTCTCCAATCAACGTTTGTCCGAAGCAGCGAATTCTTCTTTGAATTCTGGGAATTCTGGGAATTCGGGTTCTGAATCTCAATCTCATTTCAACGCTCAACAAAAAGAAGCCGCGATCATCGAAGCTTTGGGCCGCATTCGCGGGCTTCAGAGCGAAGTCGACGCGGTCATCCGCCAGATGCAGGAAAAAGTTCAGCAGCTCGAGTACCTGAACGAATTTTCGGCGCTGCTCAATTCGACCTTGGATACCGCCGCTGTCCGCGAGAAGGCTCTCGAGGCCACCTGCAAACTCCTGCGCTGCGAGACAGCGTCGCTGTACCTCGTGGACTCGCAAAAAGCCGAGCTTTACTGGGAGACCGCTCTTGGCGAAACGGGCAAGCAACTCCAGAAAAGCGTCCGTCTCGCCATTGACGATCGTTCGATCGCCGGTTACGTCGCGATGACGGGAGAAAGCCTGATCATCAACGACGTTGAGAACGACGCCCGGCACTTCAAGAAATCACGCCGCGGGGGATTCGTCAGTTTGACAATGATTTGCGTGCCGCTTAAGGCGAAGGATCGAACGATTGGCGTTCTTCAAGCCCTGAACAAACTTCCGTCTGTTCCGGAACGTCCGTCCCGGCATTCCTGGCCCGATTTTTATGAAGAGGACAAACGCCTCCTCGAAACCTTGAGCCATCAGGTCGCGATTGCCGTCGAGAATTCCAGACTTTACACCGATATCAAAAAGAACTTCTTTGAGACCTGCGAGGCGTTGGCTGAAGCCATTGAAAAGAAGGATCGGTATACCGGCGGTCACACGAAGCGCGTGGTGAGTTATTCGATGTCGATCGCGGAACACATGAATCTCAGCGCTGAGCAGCTTGAACACTTGCGATTGGGCGCGATTCTGCACGATGTCGGCAAAATCGGAATTGAAGACAAGATCCTGAAAAAGGAAGCTCAGCTCGACGCCGAGGAGTGGGCGGAGATGCGAAGCCATCCGAAAATGGGTTATGAAATTCTCAGACGGGTCGAAGGATTGAAGGACGTGATCGGCGGGATGCGCTCTCATCATGAACGTTGGGACGGCAGCGGTTACCCGCAGAAGCTCAAGGGCGTGGAAATCCCGCTCATCGCGCGCATCATTTCGGTCGCGGACACTTACGATGCGATGGTCAGTACGCGCCCGTATCGCACCGGCATGGATCCCAAAGTTGCATTCAACGAGATCGTCAAATGCAAAGGGACTCAGTTCGATCCCGCGATCGTCGACGCGTTCGTTGAAGCGTTCAGTCATGGCAAAATGGGGCGAGGCTCGGGCGAGCTTCTCTAGTACCAGGCTAGTTCAGTCGGTCAATTCACAGCATAAGTTCGATTGATTCATGAAGAATTGCCTGCTAAGTTTCCGTACACATTACTTATGTCTTGGTTTGATGATCTGAAAACACCGCGCATTCGCACGCAAGTCTCGCAAAGGACCTCCAAGGTCCCGGAGGGGCTATGGGTGAAATGTACGCGCTGCGGCGAGATTCTTCAATCCAAGGTGCTGAAAGACAATCTCCAGACCTGTCCCGAGTGTGCCTTTCACTTCAGAATGTCCGCGGCGGAACGGATTGCCAGCCTGACTGATGAAGGAACTTTCGAGGAATTGTCAGAAGACTGGGTCTCGACCGATCCGCTCGAATTTAACGACATGAAGGCCTACAAAGATCGTCTGCGCTCTTCGGTGGACAATACCGGACTCAGGGACGCATTCGTTCTCGGCAAGGCGAAGCTGCAGAACCTGCCTTATTATCTCGGGGTATTTGAATTCAAGTTCATGGGCGGAAGCATGGGGATCGTGGTGGGCGAGAAAGTTGCCCAGCTTTTCGAGAGTGCCCTTCAGGACCGGCTGCCCGCTGTGACCGTTGCGGCCTCTGGCGGCGCTCGCATGCAGGAAGGCATTCTTTCCCTGATGCAAATGGCAAAGACGGCAGCGCTTGTAAGTCGCCTCAGGGCTGAAGGTATACCGTACATTTCGGTGCTAACGGATCCGACGACGGGAGGAGTTGCTGCTTCTTTTGCGATGCTCGGGGATCTCATCCTCGCTGAACCGGGAGCTTTGATAGGGTTCGCGGGGCCACGGGTCATTGAACAGACGATCCGGCAATCGTTGCCGCCGGGGTTTCAACGGAGTGAATTTTTGCTGAAGCATGGTTTCGTTGACCGTATTGTGCCGCGCAAGGATTTGGCACAAGAGCTTCGGCAATGGATGTGGCGCTTAGGGCGACAGACGTGCAACTTCCCCGCCGATTTCTGATTTGGGCCTTTTTGGCGTTTTCCGTTCTGAGTTTTCCGGAGCCTGCCCAGGCCATCGAGGAAAGCAAGCCGATCCATTATTCGGCGGACCGCCAGCTCTGGAATCGCAAGGACAACAAAGTCGAACTCTTCAATCATGCCGTTGTCAGGCAGCCCGGCGAGACCCTGAACGCCGATTATATCATGCTGGACCTGAACGCCCGTACGATCGATGCCCGCGGGAATTGCGTCTATATCGCCGCGGATTCGGTGATCTACGGCGAGGAGATGCATTTTAATCTCGAGACACGAACTGGTTCGATCGTGAACGGACGAGTCTCCAATGACCGGTTTTCTCTTTCAGGCGAGCGGATCAATAAACTCGGCGACCAGCGTTTTCAGACTCATTGGGGCGATTACAGCACCTGCAGGGACTGTCCCCAGAGCTGGGCGTTTCAGGCCGAGGACGTTGACATGCAGATCGAAGGGTACGCCTTCATGTCGAATGTAACGGCTAAAATCAAGGACGCTCCCGCGGTTTGGCTCCCGTATCTCGTCATTCCGATGAAAACGCGGCGGCAAACGGGCTTGTTGTTTCCGCGGATTGGGACCTCCAATCAAAACGGCTTCATCTTCGTTCAACCCTTTTTCTGGGCGATCAATCGAAGCTCGGATATGACGTTTTCCCTGGGCACCTTCAGCGCGAAGGGGATGCGTGCCGAATGGGAAGGCCGATACGTGCTTTCGGGCCGGAGCGCGGGCAAGGCGAATTTGTTCTATCTCAAAGACCACAGTCCTGAATTCATCAACACGGTGCCGAACCGATGGGCCCTCGACGTCGCGCAGACTCATGAGCTGGCGTGGGGAGTCGAAGGAAAATTTCGCTTCACGGAAGTGAGCGATAATCTTTATCCGACCTACATCGGCGATGTTCCGGGAGCAGGTGAGGCGGTTATTCCGTCGACCCTGAGCTTCTCGTACGCATCACCGGAAGTGAGTTCCTACATCGCGGCGAAACGGTTCCGTAATCTCCTGAACACGAATCCGGATCCCCTGGCGAGGCTGACGGAATTCGATCCGCGAACGGTCCAGGCGTTCCCAACCGCGGTGGTCACCACGAATGACAAATTTCTTCTCGGGACTCCGGTCGCGGCGGGACTTACGCTCGGGGCCACCAATTTCACCCGGAGCGGGCCCACTTTTGATTATGACCAGTCGAGCGTTCCTTTCGGGAGTTATACGACGACCGGCCCGGCCTTCCGGCCTGGCTTTGATCCGATCCGAAAGGCGACCCGGGTCTCGATCACGCCTTCGGTTTATTCGACTCTCCGGCCGTTCGACGTGCTCTCGGTCGTGCCGTCCCTG
>DATDSK010000223.1:0-8969 GCA_035291325.1 Bdellovibrionota bacterium
CGTTGAGCGCAGTGGTATTGGTCGCTATTCGCAAACCCATACTAGCCTCCGTTCATAAGTGCGATCCTCCCTGCAGCTCACCCCTTTCCATAGGGGTGACGAGCATCCATGCTCATTGGTTGACTACGTTTACGACACGACACTCTTTTTTGAGTGCCGTGTTTCTGGCTGCCGGGGGATCACTCCACCGGCTTCCATACCTTTCACCCGTCCCGATCGCGCGCGCCCTGAATGTGGGTGCGGCGGACAATCGGAGTGTTGACGAGCCCTAAAGCGGCTATTCATGACCGGCTCGGCTCCGCGGTTTCACGGGGAGGGCCCATCCGGTCGTGCCGTCATGGCACGCGGACGGATGGGCCAATGCCCGTTATCCAGGAAACAAGCTCAGGCAACGTGCCTTTGCTTCAGGTCAAACTTTCTTCATCCAGTTCCTCCTTGCCCCAGGAGTCCCAGGGCACTTTTGATCGTACTGTTCGCCTGGCCCAAAACCGCTACGCCAGACTGGGTCAAAATCTGATTTTTCGTCAGTTCCGTCGTTTCTTCGGCGATATCAGCATCGCGGATTCGGCTGTTCGCGGCGGCGAGGTTTTCCTTGCTGATCATGATGTTGTTGATGACGGACTGAAGCCGGTTTTGCATGGCTCCGAATTCGGCGCGAATCGAGGTCACTGATTGGAGTGCTTCGTCAATGCTCGCCAAGCTGTTTTGCGCACTCGACTTTTCCCCGACATTGGTCAGGTTAAGGCCGAGCGCGACGGAGTTGACGTCGGCGGAGTTCGAATCGAAAAGCCTGATCCGATCGACGGCCGGGTTATTACGGGTTCCGACTTGAATTTCGAAAGTCGAGGAACTTCCGTTCAAAAGCGGAATTCGATTGTACTCGGTGCTGTTCGCGATGCGATCCACTTCGGCGAGGAGTTGTTGAAATTCGACGTCGAGAAATTTCCTTTCCTGAGGTCCGACGGTGTCGGAAGCCGCCTGGACTCCGAGCTCGCGCATTCTGATCAGGATGTTCGAGACCTCACCCATGGCGCTTTCGGCAACCTGAACGAGAGAGACCCCGTCCTGTGCGTTTCTTTCAGCCTGTCCGAGTCCTCTGAGCTGTGATCGCAAACTTTCCGAAATCGCGAGCCCCGCGGCGTCGTCGCCGGCGTGGTTGATTCGTGAGCCCGAACTTAGCCTTTCGAGTGTGCGATCGAGGGAAGAACGCGTCGAGCGTAAGTTTCGCTGAGCGACAAGGGAGGGAACATTCGTGTTAATTCGCAGTCCCATAACCTTCCTCCATGAAGGTAGTTCGGGCCATCCTCGGCCTTATGGGTTGCAGGTTTTACTTCTTCTTCATCAGACCGTCTTGGCCTGGTGAAATCCTGCTTCCAAGTAACGGATCGGAAGATCTCCAAAGGTCTTTAGGAAAAAATAAAAAAAATGCGGAACAGGAGCCGCGTCCCGTGGGGGTGGCTCCCGTTCCGTCCAAATCTCGTGAAGTTTTGCGTATTTCAGGCTGCTTCGGAAATATCCTCCGCGTGCCAGAATTCATAAAGCGTCTTTCCGTTATCCGTTCTCAGCCATTTTGACGCGTGATCCGGAGGGTCTTGGCCGAGGCAGCTCAGGACGAAGGCATGTATCGTGGTGGTTTCTTTTCCCGTATTCACCTTGTATTCGCCGTTCGGTTGCTTGACCACCTTGCAGTTACGTGACGGATCGCTGACGTAATAAAGAGTTTCTCCATCCTTCAGGTGACCGTCATGAACCAACGAGGTTAGGTCGAATTTGTTCTTCTTTTTTGACACGCAGTAAGTCCTCCCATCATTTCGTATCGGAAATATCTGCCGGGTATTTAGTGCCGAGTGCAATCCGCCCCGATAAACGACAAAATGTTCATATGAGTGGTCAGCTTGAACACGGTCCGCAGGGACCCAGTCCTAAAGCCCTGTCCCGGTTGTGTGTCGATGTCATCGAGGGAGAGCGGGCTAACCGGCAATTTGGGGACCTCCTGGACAAAGCTTTCGCCACGGTCGAAGGCGCGCACTTTTTCGATGATTTTCCGGTCTGGGACGAACGCCATGGCCATCCCGAGCAGGTACTTCGCGCAGGCGTTTTTGCCGGCAAGAAACGTGATTTGATCTGCTCTTCTTCCGTTCGGCTCGCGGACCTTCGCATCGGCCCCTCCAGTCAGCTTCCCGTCGCAATTATAGGGGCGGTCGCGACGGACCCCAAATACCGGGGCCATGGATTCGCGTCGCGGGCGGTATCGCTTTGCATTGAATGGGCGGTCGAACGGGGGGCAGCCGCCGCTTTTCTATGGGGTTCGGAGCACACCCTCTATCGGAGATTGGGCTTCGAGCTTTGCGGCGAGCAGGTGAGAGTACCATTGCGAGCCATGCCGCGGCTTGCGTCAGCAAAGCGAACCGCGGTTCATGCTGGATGGTGTTCAGGGTTGGCCGAGTGCCTGAAGAAGCGCCCGAACGGACTTGTTGTTCACGATTCTGATCTGATCTGGTTGAAAGCTCACAAAAATGTTCGTTGGTTCTGGACTGGCGATCCGAGCCGTCCGTCAGCTTATGCGGCCCTTGGCCGTGGCATGGACCTTGGCGGCCTCGTGCATGAGTGGGGCGGCGCAACGGAAGACCTCCTGGCCGTCCTCGCGAATATCCGCGAGCAAGTTCCGGAATCGGCTCTTTTGGGATCTCCGCGTCACCTTCGTGAGACGGGGTTGTCGGGGAACGCTTCCGACTGTTTCGGTCTGGAGCCGGAATACCTTTGCATGGCCAGAATTCTGGACCCGGTAAAACTTTATGAGGCTTATCGCCCGGACGGCGTGTTTAAGCGCGAACTCGTCTCCGGAATGAATGAGCGCGAGCTCACACGCCTCTTCTTCGGCCCGCTCGATCGAACTCAATCCCCATACGCGGAGATCGGGTTCCCGTTCCCGCTTTGGATCTGGGGACTCGATAGTGCCTGAAATTGCCCTTTCGGGCCTTCAAGTTTCAGGGCAAAATTGAATTCAGATGAAGCAGTACACCTCGAAATTTCTGAAATCGATCGCCGTAGTGTACCTGGGATTTCCTGTGCTGCACATTTTGCTCGCGGGCGTTCTTTTCGATATTCCTTTCAATCTGTGCGTCGGGATACTGCTCTCGCCCTTTTATTACGTCGTTGCTTCGGCGGCCGTCGCCGTCGGTTACGGATTATGGGAGATGCGCCGCTGGGCGTGGTATCTGTTCGTGATCACGAATTTTCTCATCGGATATGAGAACGCCGTGATGGCCAACCTCTATGGCGAAAGTCACCATAAAGTACTCGCGTTCCTGGGGTCGGTCGTGGTCCTTATTCTCGTTACATATCGTGTCGGACGGGAGATCCGGGTTCCATATTTTTTTCCCAAAATACGCTGGTGGGAGAGCGATCCGCGATATCGGCTCTCTGTTCCCGTCAGTCTCAATCGTCCTATCGGGGAAGTGATCGAAGGCGAAATCATGGATGTCTCGATGAGCGGCTGTTTCGTGAAGCTGAGGGGCGACCTCGACATCGACGAGGATGTCTCGGTGGGATTCTCGGTTTTCGGATATCTCGTGAATTGTCACGGAACGGTCGTTTGGAGAACACAAAGCACGGTTACCCATCCGAAAGGGATCGGAATTAAATTCCGTAACATCGGAAGAACCGAAAAGCGGCATCTCAGGGCCATCAACCGGCGGCTGAGAAAGATCGCGGCATTATATCGCCGTTCCCGATATCTCCTGAATCAGGAGGAGTTCCTGAAGAGACTTCAGGAAATCGAGTCACCGCGGGGCATGATCAATAAATGACCGATTGGATGAACGAGGCTCTGCGTCTCGCCGAAAAAGCGGCCGCTGAAGACGAAGTTCCCGTCGGGGCCGTTGTCGTGCACGGAGACCGGATCGTCGGACGGGGCTACAATCAGCGCGAAACGAGGCAAAGTCCCATGGCTCACGCCGAAATTCTGGCCATCGACGAAGCCTCTCGGAATCTCGGGACCTGGCGACTGGTCGGCGCGACTTTGTTCGTGACACTCGAGCCGTGTCCCATGTGTCTCGCGGCCCTGCAGCAGGCACGAATCGATGCCGTCGTTTACGGAGCGAGCGACCCGAAAGGTGGCGCGATCAGTCTGGGTTATCTGCTTCACGAGGATCTCAGGACCAATCATCGCTTTGCGGCGCGCTTTGAACCAAGTCATGAGTGTGGGGAGATTCTGACGAAATTTTTTCGCCAAAAGCGGCAAGGTTCGACGCAAACTTGATTTTGGGCTAAGCTCTCGGAAAAGGAGAATTCATGTCTCTCAAATTATCTTTCGCTAGCCTTTCGCTGGGGGCTTCGGTTGACCAGCAAACCGGCAGTCTTTCGGTTTTTGATATTCTGGAAGAAATCCGGGTCCCGCAGGTTCCCGTTCATCTCCAGTCGCTCGTCATTGCCCTGGCGCTGGAAAAACCGGATTCGAACGAATTCTCGGGGAAGATTCTTATTCACATCCTGACTCCGGACGGCAAGCAGCAGGTGGTTGGAAACGGCGAAATGCGTATTCCCGCGGAGCAGAAGCGGATGAAAGCGGTATTCCGCTTTGGAGGATTCCCTCTTCTGATGTTCGGCTCCCATCGATTTGTCCTCTCCTGGATCAATCAAGCCGGAGCAAAGGTCGGAGAGGCGATTTTGGACTTCGATGTTGTTCAGGTAACCCAAGTCGCTCAGGGCGTCGCTCCTTCCGAGAAGCCGCCCTTGGCGCATTGATTGAACTCTGTTTTGTGAGGCCCTCATGCGAGTTGAAACTGTATGGTTTGTTCGGCATCTGACTGAGACCCTCGGCCCCATGGAGGAAGAAACTTTGATCGGACTCCTGAAACAGAGGAGAATCGATTTCGCCGATTTCGGCTGGCATGAGGGGTTGGCCGATTGGACTCGCCTGTTCGGCATTCAGGAACTCGCGTCGCAGATGCCGCCCCACCCCGGTATACCGGTGCCCGGGCAACCCCGTGGGAGTCGACCGGCTGAATGGATCCCGCGCGAAACGCGTGCACCGCTTCGCGGTTTCATGATCACGCAGGACGGCGCGAAAATGGAAATCGTGAATATCAGCGAAAGCGGTATTCTCATCAAGTCCGATATTTTGATTCCCGTGGGAACGGAACTATCTTTTGTGATCGATTCGGCGGTCCTGCCCAAGGGTTTCGCGATGAAAGGCCAAGTCGTGCGTCACGCGCACAGCCCGATCTTCCGAGGCTTCGGGATCGAGTTTTCGGCTCTGTCGGACTCGCAGCGTAAGACGATCCATGAGTATGTTGCACGCCAGGTAAAAAGCTAATCGCTCGTTGGAGCGTGCTTTGCAGCCCTTCAAGCCGGTGGGCAACATAGCGCAGAAAATCGGATTGGTGCTTTCGGGAGGCGGTGCGCGTGCCGCCTATCACGCGGGCGTTCTGAAGGCGATTTCTGAAATCATCAAGAAAGATGATCACCCGTTTCCCATTATCGCCGGTTTTTCGGCCGGCGCGTTTAACGGGGCATTTCTTGCGGCCCGCGCTACCAGCGATTTTCGGCAGAACGCGACCGAGCTTTGGAACGTCTGGAAAAACCTGAAACCTGAAGCGGTTTTCCGCACGGATACCTTCAAACTTGCCGGAATCGGAGTGCGCTGGCTCCTCAGCTTGACCTTGGGGCGGGGCGGAGGAAGGCGAGGTCCCAACTTTCTTCTTCAAAATGAGCCGCTTCGCAGTCTTCTCGAGGGGCAAATTGACTTCCGCGCGATTCACCGCAACGTCGAAGCTGGCCGTATCCAGGGCATCGCGCTTTCGGCCACGAGTTACGATACGGGGGCTACGGTCACGTTCTACGACGGCGGCCCCTTTCGTGAGCCGATCACGTCGAAATCGCATTTTCTGGTGAAGACCCCGCTTGGACCGGAACACATCATGGCATCTTCCGCGATTCCCATATTCTTTCCGCCTGTGGAAATCGGCGGCGAATATTACGGTGACGGGGGAATCCGCTTGCCGACGCCGCTGAGTCCCGCGCTTCATCTTGGCGCGGAGCGGATCTTGGCGATCGGCATCAGACATTCTCTTTGGAAAGGGCCTGCGGCCGTGAATCACGGACGACTGCGGTCCCGGCGTCGAAAACCGCAGCCTCCGACTTTGGCGGAAATCGCCGGGGTGCTTTTGAATGCGATTTTCATGGAGGCTCTTGATGTCGACGTGGAGCGGTTGAAACGCATTAACCAGGTGCTTCGACTTCTTTACAAGGCGCATCCCGCGGCGCGTATTAATGAGCCGCGAATCGTCCCCAATCTCACGATTCAGCCTTCGATCGATCTCGGAAAGCTTGCATTTCAATTGTATCGAAAATTTTCGATGCCTTTGCAGTACTTCCTCCGGGGAATTGGCGCGTCGAATGAAAAGGGTTGGGATTTCATGAGCTATCTTTCGTTCGACAACGCTTATACCTCTCGGCTTCTGGAGTTGGGCTATAATGACGCAATGAGCCGTCGCTCGGAAATTCGGGAGTTTTTCGCTGAGGGGACCGGGAGTATTCACCGTGCAGCATAGTGTAACCATTGGAAAATTAAAAGAAATATTCTGGTTGCAATGCTGCTAGTGAATTCATAGAAATACCTGATAAAATAACTCAGTGACCACACAAATTGTTAACTCCAAGCTGAGGCTGCCAGCCCTCCTGGTCGTCTTTGTTTTCTGCGGGATCGTGTGCAAAGCCGCGCTCGTCTCGGCAGCAAACAAGCAGCCAGGCCGGACGCTCCCGCAGGCGGCTCTAACGGTTCCCCTGGATACTCAGAAATGGAAAGAAATTGACCTCTCAGAAGCGCATCGCCTCCAGGCAATCGAGCTGTTTTTGAATCATAAAGAGATTCCCGATCTGCAGCGGATGGTCATCGGACGCCTCCATTTTGAACAGCCGAAAATCTCCGCCTGCGTTCTTGAAAAGGAAGCCGCTGAAAGAAGCGGTCTCAAGGTGAAAACACTCGAATCCCTCCAGGGATGGGACTGTTTTTACTCGATCTCCAAGGAGGGGAAGAAGGGTTCGTTGATGGCCGTAAGAACGCTCAGGCGCGGGAACGGCAAGATCAAGCCGGTCTGGTCGTCGGCGGTGGTGCTCGAAACGGGAGTTCGCGCGAATGATGTTGATGAAACCAGCTCCTTTCGGAGTTGGATTTCGTCAGTTCGGAATACGCGATGATCGCGATAGTAAGGAAGAGTATGAAGAGACGGAGCACTATCCTGTTTACTATCCCTCTCCTTTTTGGCGGACTAGTAGCGAGCCAGGGATTCGCCGCTGATCGCGCGTGTCCCTACATGGCGAATGACAGCAAAGTCCTCGCGCTTGCTGAATCGACTGAGGGTCTTCTCAAAGGCCTGCAAGACGCGAAGGAAAAATGCGGTCAGGGTTTCGTTGACGCCGTAAAGAGCATCAACTCACTTCCGGAGCTGTTGAAGAAAACCGACGATCCGGCTCTCAAGGAAAAAATTGAACGCGACGTGGTGGTCCGGGAAATCGCGAAATGTCTAGCCGATCCGGCCTATGGCTCGAGACCGTATCAGGATCACGGGACTTATCTCGATTATCTTACGATGAGAAAAATCGACCTCGATCTCTCGATTTCAATCGCCGAAGCGCATGCGAAACCCGACGATCGGGAATCAAGCAAGAAGCAGGCGATCGCTCTGACTTCGAATCTTCTCGGCGCATTGAGCCAAGCTTCCCAAAACGGCAAGTGCAGGGATCATCTTTCGAATCATTATTTCGGCCAGATGACCGAAGTTGGCCTCGGGGTTCTTGCTACGACCAGCCCGCTTTTGTTTGCCGCAGCTCCGGCCGCGGCGGTCGGAATCGCGGCAGGACTGCTTGCCGATCTCGTCAACCTCATTAATTCGATTCCTCCGAGGGCTTTGAGGGACTTCGAAAAGACGAAGCAGACCCTCGAGATGGCGTGCGTCTACCATGCCATTATGACAACGAGTTGTGAAATGAAGGAAAGTTCCTTGACGCCCGAGTCGTACACGAAGGCTCGACGGAATCTTAGGAATATGGCTTCGTGTATCGGCGATTCAAAACTTTATAACGAATATCTCAATTCCGAAAAACTCAACACTGAATACAATCAGGTTCTTTTTGCGATCGGAACCATGGACCCCTCCCTCATGCTGCCAAGCGGAATCGAATCGGGCCCGGGTGGTGACCTTTCAAACCGTGTCGATCGGCTTCGCGGCAACAGCTCAGGCGGCGAGAGAGAGATTCTTCAGCGGTTGTCCGCATCCTATGCTTTTCTCAAAGAAGTGCTGATTGACAAGCCGGCAACCTACGACAAAGCCGAAAGCAATGTTCAGCAGAAAATCACGGCGCTCGCCCATGAATACAATTCAGTCGCGAACAACTACCTCAAGGCGATCGGCCAAGCGGTCCCGACCCAGCCTGTCGGAGGCGGACAGGAGATCCCGCCGCTTCAGCTCTTCAAGGACCATAACGCGAAGTTCAAGGTCATTATTGATAAGAAGCTCAACGAAGCGGTGAGCGGAGGAGCGGGCGGTAATCTCCGTGCATTGGAAGGACCCGCGCAAATTCATGGACGCGTCGATCTCGTCAGATTGCTGGACAAGGTCGGCTATACGAAAAAGTTCTTTTCGCGAATCAAATCGATGAAGCCGGAGCAATTGGGCACCAGCGCCGCGGATTTCAATAATCTCCAGCGCTTGATTGCCAGGTCCGAAGCGGTTCTGGACGAAATGGTCGATTGGGCTCGGATCAATCCCAGGGATTTCGCCAACGACGAGGATTACAAGGACAGCATCAAGACGAAAACGAAGCGAATCAGCGATATGATCCGCGCGCAAACGACGACCAATACCGACATCGGCATTCAAACGACGCTGAATGAAATCCTGCGGGAACCGTTCACGAAAATATATTCCATGATGACGGCTCGTACCGCTCATAACGCGGGCGCGGTG
>DATDSK010000224.1:0-8322 GCA_035291325.1 Bdellovibrionota bacterium
GACGAGCACGAAATGCCAGAGAAACCCGCCGTAGGTAGGCGCGAAAACCGGCAGGAGATTCGAAAAAGCCAGAATGACAGCCCCGAGTTTCAGACAACCCAATTTGCTCCAGCGGTCCGCGAGAAGACCGGTCGGAATTTCGAGGAGAAGAAACGCGAGATAATAGATGCTCTGGATCGAGAAGACTTCAGGATCGGAGAGCCCCATCCTGCGCTGGTATTCGTAGAAAACAGGCGTCCAGAGAAGAAGAGAAAAGAAGAACTGAAATCCGTAAAAGAGCCGGATTGTTCGCGTCGCGTCTGGATCCTGCTGCCTGGGTTGAACGGTGCTTTTCATACGTTATTTTGAATAAGGCCTGAGCTGCAGGACGAAAATCCCCTCCTCGTTGACGATCCACTCGATATCAAGCGGCGCGCTGAAGGTGTAATCCCGCGAAAAATGGGATTGGAGAAGACGGCCCGCCATCGCGAGCTTCTGGAGCACTTCCTTTTCGGATGCGCCGAGGTCTTCACGGGAACTTCCGATGGAAAGCGTACGTCCGCCCCCTTCGACGGTATTGAAGAGATACTGGTACGGAAGTTCCGCCCCCTGCACGACCTTTTCAACCGAATGAGGCGTGACGTTCAGGTAAACATCCCTGAAATTCGCGCGATTCATTGGATTCGTCGTGACGAGAACGCCGCCCATGCGCGCCCTCACTTCCTCCTGGATGATGACGCCCATGTAACTCTCGTCGAGCGAAATACCCACTTCATGCCGTAGACGCACGCTCCGAGGAGAGACCAGCGAAGCCCAGACTTCCTTGATGCTTTCGAAAATGTTCTCGGCCGTCGTGACGTGATTGATGGATTCATAAATTCCGGCGGCCGAAAAGTTTTCGAGATCCTCCGCGTTCGAGGAGCTCCGGACGACGAAACTCGAAATTCCGGCGAGCGTGTCCGCGATGTGGGAATCGATCGTGTCACGAAGCCTATCCGGCATCCGCGCGGACCTGATCAGGCTTTGGAGGTTCAGAGAAAGCGAATCGATTTCGCGGGCATTCAGTTCGAGAGCCATCTTCAGTTTCCCGATGCTCTGTTGGATGCGAGGCGATGACTCGAGGAACTGTTGCTGTATGGAAAACGGGATCGCGATCCCCCGTGGAACCTGAATCGCCCGCTGCAGATAGTCCGAAGCACCGCGAATCAGGGAACTTACATCCGACTTTTCGGGAAGGTTCAGCCGTTGCGCCAGATACCCGAGGAGATTGTCCCGCGGAGGCCTCCTGATTTTGTAAAAACCGACGAGGCGCTCCGATCCGTGATCCAGCACGTATTTCAGTTCGCCAAGATTGGCCGCCTTTGTACCGTATCGGTAACGGTCACTCATTCTGAGGCTCGCCAGTTCGGCGATCGGTGTATTGATCGTCTCAGGTTCCTCGATCTTGACCCGGTGAACAGTCCAGATCGGCCGGTGATCGGCATCACTGGGGCGCTCGATTTTTTCGAGAATGATCTGTGACTCATCCGCCTCAACCCGAAAGTTCACCCATTTGCCGTCGAGCTGCTCCTTGTCGATCTTTTCGAGAATCCCGACCTGAACGGCGTTCGGAATCTGCCAGCCCGAAGCCAGCACATTGGTGTGTGAGAGCGGGGTCGTGTGATCAGCGTTGATAATGCCCGAAAGCCGGGGAATGTCATCGGGCACACGCCGCATGACAATGATGTCGAACCATTCGAGCGTGCCCTTGGCCTTCTTGTATTCCTCGTACGAGCGAAAGGCCCGCAACCGTCCGCGCACGGCACCAGGGTTCAGTGCGACGAAATCCGCTATTGAAAACAGTTCCCGCGAAAAAACGTGCGGCACCTCGTTGGCCGGCAGCGAATTCACGATCGTTTCCTGATGGTGATTGGCGGGTTTGAAGAGGACCGCGAGGTCGACGTCCAGATGGTCCTTCACCGCCCGGTAAAAAAACCGCAGCATCTCGCCATCCATGGTGTCGATTTCGACGGTTTCGAGGGTGAAAAAACGATCGCCTTTTTTATGAAACGCGACCAGCCCGAGGAAAAACCGCCGGTCGGGATTCAGGTAGACGCTTTTGTTGAACTCATCGATGTCACGATCGAGTTCCTCAATGGAAATTCCGAGGATCTGTTCCGCGATGTAATCCGAATGAAACTTGTAGCGTGCGTGATTTAGAAAATGAACAACGGGTGTCTTTCCGTATCGCGTCCCCTCTTTATCGACCAGCACTTTGACAAAGGGATAACCCGCCAGCGTTCCCGCGAGTTGCGAAAACGCCTCGAGACTCAGTCGCTCCCCGACAAGCGCGGCGAGGCGTTCAGAATCAGTGCATAAGGGCGAGCCCAGCGGGCTCAACGTTTGGTCAGTCACATGGTCCTTCCCACGATCGGCCACAATTGGCCACCCATTGGGGCACATGGCCAAAGTTGATCCTTTATACACGAAAGAGAGAAAGTGTATAGAGTGGAATTGACACCCTTAGTCATGATGTATTGGCGCGCTTCTTGGACGCCCCTGCCCCATCGAGGGGCCTATGCCAAAGAGCGTGAATAGCTTCAAAACTGCATCAGAAATCAAAGTAGGTAGCCGGAGTTATCACTACCATTCCGTTAACAAATTCAGAACTTTGCCCTATTCCCTGAAACTTCTGCTCGAAAACCTGCTCCGGCATGAAGACGGCGTTCTCGTGCGTAAAGCGGATATCGAAACCCTGATCAACTGGAAACCGCAAGACCGGCCCCATGCGGAAATTCAGTTCATGCCGACACGCGTTTTGCTGCAGGACTACACGGGAGTACCGGCCCTCGCCGATTTGGCCGCGATGCGAGACGCACTGAAGCGGCTCGGGGGCGATCCCAAACGCGTCAATCCGATCCAACGCGCCGATCTTGTCATTGATCACTCCGTTCAGGTTGATTTCCATGCCTCGCATTCGGCGTTCGCCGCGAACGCGAGGCTCGAGTTCGAACGAAACAGGGAGAGATATGAATTTCTCCGCTGGGGGCAGAGCACGTTCAAAAACTTTCGAGTCGTGCCGCCGGACACTGGGATTGTCCATCAGGTCAACCTTGAATACCTGGCCGAGGTGGCAATGATTACCGAGGACTGGATCTATCCCGACACTCTCATCGGAACGGATTCCCATAGCACCATGATCAACGGGCTGGGCATTCTCGGATGGGGCGTCGGCGGGATTGAAGCCGAAGCCGCGATGCTCGGCCAGCCTTGTTCCATGCTCATTCCGGAAGTCGTCGGCTGCGAACTTTCAGGCAAGCTGAACCCCGGAATCACGGCGACCGATCTCGTGCTGACGATAACCGAGGTTCTCCGTAAAAAAGGCGTCGTGGGCAAATTCGTCGAATTCATCGGCGCGGGAGCGGCCACGCTCCCGCTCGCCGATCGGGCGACGATCGCCAACATGGCGCCCGAATATGGGGCGACGTGTGGCATCTTTCCCGTCGATCAGATCACGACGGATTTCCTGCGGCTCACCGGCCGAGCGGGCCTGGTGCCCACCGTCAAAGTCTATTACAAGGCACAAGGTCTCTGGAATCTCGGCGTGGAACTCGCCGCGCATCCGGAGAAGTTCTACTCCGAACTGGTCAGAATCGATCTGAATCAGGTTGAAAGAAGTCTCTCGGGACCGTCGCGTCCGCAGGATCGAGTAGCGCTCTCGAAAGTTCCGGAATCCTTCAGAAGCTTCTTGAAAAAATCCTTACCGGCCTCCGGGAACGCGCATCACCGGCTCACGGACGGTTCGGTCGTGATTGCCGCCATCACAAGCTGCACGAATACCTCTAATCCTTCCCTGCTCATAACTGCCGGTCTCCTGGCGAAACACGCGGTCAAACGCGGGCTTCGCTGCAAGCCTTGGGTGAAAACAAGTCTGGCGCCCGGCTCCAAAGCCGTGGTGAGTTACCTGAAAAAGGCGGGACTCCTGCCGTATCTCGAGGACCTCGGATTCCAGGCCGTTGCCTACGGCTGTACGACGTGTATCGGGAACAGCGGCCCTCTGGACGCGGTGGTCTCGCGCCAAATTCGCGAATCGAATCTCACCGCGATCGCCGTACTATCCGGAAACCGAAATTTCGAAGGCCGTATCCATCCGGACGTACGGGCCAACTATCTCGCCTCTCCCCCTCTCGTCGTCGCGTACGCGCTCACCGGCCACATCGGGATCAACCTCGCCAACGACCCGGTCGGAATGGATCTCGAAGGCCGTCCGGTCCTGCTTTCCGAACTCTGGCCTGAGTCCGACGAGATCCATGAATATGTCAGGAAATACGTCACGACCGGGGAGTTCCTGACGAGCTATCAGGACGTTTTCTCCGGAACCGGGAGCTGGCAGGATCTGAGGGTGATCGAAAGCGAACTCTATCCCTGGAAAAATGATTCCACCTACATCAAACAACCGCCGTTTTTCGAAGACGTTTCTCCTGACGTGCCTCCGGTGAAGGATATCCAGGGAGCCCGCGTACTCGCCGTGTTCGGTGATTCAATCACCACTGACCATATTTCACCGGCAGGATCGTTCACGGCCGCCAGTCCGGCCGGGCGTTATCTCACGAGTCTCGGGGTCCGCGCCGAGGATTTCAATTCCTACGGCGCGCGTCGCGGAAATCATGAAGTCATGGTGCGGGGAACCTTTGCTAACGTCCGCCTGAAAAATCGTCTGCTCCCGGCAACCGCCGAAAATGGCGAAAATAAAGGGGGCATGACCATTCACCTTCCGGATGGAGAAGTGATGTCGATTTACGACGCATCGAGGAAATACCTTTCCGAGGGAACCCCGCTTCTGATCCTGGCCGGAAAAGAGTATGGGTCCGGGTCGTCGCGCGATTGGGCGGCCAAAGGTCCAAAACTCCTTGGAGTTCGGGCCGTTCTGGCTGAAAGTTATGAACGCATTCATCGCTCAAATCTTGTCGGAATGGGAATTCTCCCCCTGCAGTTCCTTCCGGGTGAAAGCCCGGCGAGCATCGGCCTGACGGGCCGAGAAATCTTTGACATCAGAAACTTGGAAGAGCTTTTGCGGAACATGTCTGGAAAAGTTGAGATCGTGGCCAAAATGCCCGATACTGAATCCAAGCACTTCCAGGCGGTACTCCGGATCGACACTCCAAACGAGGTCGTTTATTTCAGAAACGGCGGCATCCTGCCTTACGTGCTCCGGCAACAGCTCAGGCAGGGAGCGGGCATTTATGGACAAAGTTCGAAAGCTCGGGTTAATCCAACGATCCTTAGGCATCCGGCACAAGATCAAAGTGCATGAGAGCATGAAGTCCCCGGACACGCATGAAGAGATGGCACTCATGCTCCTCACGAAATGGGAATTCGAAGACGAACTTCGCGCGATAGAAGAACTCCTTGCCGAGGCCCGTCACGAAAACGTGCGCCACAAACGGGATGTGATTCAACACGAAAACGAATTCCCCGAGGACGAACCTAAAAAGAAATCAGGACACTAGCGGCGCGAACCAAGCGCGCGCGCGATCAGGCGTTTCGGCACCTTGGCCTTCGGGACCTTCCGCTCAAACCAGAAGCGGACATCGAGGTCGAATCCGGCTCCTTGCATATAGTTGTAGACAGCTTTCCTGAGCCCCTCGCCCAGTGCTTCGATCACCTCTCCCTTGCATCCTGCCGGATCCTCGAATTGGACATCGTTACGGGCGAAGAGCGGCTCCTCGCCGGAAATCCTGTCCACGAGAGTGACTCCGAAGCTCTCGGGATTTCTGCCGATCGGGCTGTGAATCGTGGCTGAAAAGCGGTGCCAGAAAGCGGATTGTATGCAGCCGTTTTCAAAGAGCTGTCTGACTCTTTCGAGAGAGTCAACGGTTTCCTGTTCCGTTTGAGTGGGAAAGCCGTACATTAAATACGCATGAACGAGCACTCCTGCGTCGGTAAATCCGCGCGTCACGCGGGCGACCTGTTCAACTGTCACTCCTTTTCGCATTAATTTCAGGAGCCGATCGGAAGCCACTTCAAGGCCACCCGTGACGGCGATGCATCCGGATCGCGCGAGCAACCGGGCCAGATGCGGTGTGAAGGCGCTTTCGAAGCGGATATTGCCCCACCATGAAACCACAAGCTTGCGTTCAAGCAGCCGTTCCGCGAGCCTTTTCAAAAAGGCCGGGGGCGCGGCTTCGTCAACGAAGTGAAATCCCGTCTGGCCGGATTGAGCGATCAACGATTGCATTCGGTCGATAACCACGTCCACGGAAGAGGGATCATAGCGGCAAATGTAATCAAGTGAGACATCGCAAAAGCTGCACTTTTTCCAGTAACAACCGTGCGCGACGGACAGCTTGTTCCATCGTCCATCGGACCAGATGCGGTGCATGGGATTCAGCATCTCGAAGACCGAGAAGTACCGCTTCATGGGCAGTGTTCCGTAATCCGGCAATCCGAGGTCATCGTGCGGAATGTCCGGAATCGACTTATTTTCCCTGAATACGACGGTTCCGTTTTCACGCGCGAACGTACGAAGAAGCTCTTCGCGTGACCGCAAGCCCTTCAGGTGCTCAAGCAGGCACAAGAGAGGCATTTCGCCGTCATCGAGCGTCACGAAATCAAAATAATCGAAAACCCGAGGTTCGCTGAGCTCGCGAAGTTCCGTATTAACGTATCCGCCGCCCAAAATGAGCTTGGCTTCGGGCCGGCTTCGCTTCAAGGCGCGGGCGACACGAAACGCTCCATAGACATTCCCGGCAAAGGGCGCCGTGACCGCGACCGCATCAGGTCGGAACGGCGCGACCGTCCTCTCCGTGATCTCGTCAAGCATCCGATCCAGCAGGGTCGGGATACCTTCCAAAGCCAGGCGAAGGGGCTCAAATCTCGGGTTACTCGCCGCAAGTTTCTCGGCGTAACGAGCCAGCTCGAACCGCGGATCGATCGAGTCGCGAATCACGTCGACCACTTCGTCGAGAAAAAGCGTCGCGAAATGTTTGGCCCGGTCCTGAACCGAAAGCGTCCCGAACGCCCAGTTTGCCGAGTCCGGCCCGACGGCCTCGAACCGGCGCCCCTCGGGAAGAAAATCACGGCTGGCGATCCGATAAGCCAGAGTCGGATCCTTGCCCTGGAGGAATTGCATGACTGGTTCGATCGATTCCGAGTACCTTTCGAACTGGCTGAGAAACGAGCCGTTTACTCCGCGCTTTCCGACTTTCAAGCGCTCAAGTTCCCCGCGAACCGCCTCAAGACCCCTTCGAGAGAAGAGGCCCAGCGCAAGCTCGAGCGCAAGATCCACCTGAAGGATCTCGAGTTCTCGTCCATCCAAACGGCCCAAACGGCTTCGAAGAAAACCCGCCAGCTGCGCCGTCGACGGGTAAGGCGTATTGAGCTGAGTCATCGGCGGAATAACGAAAGCCAGACGAAAGGGTTGCTGAGAAGGCGGGCACATTCGGCGCGATGTACCATTTTTCTGCTTTCTTGACGATATTTGTTTCGTTCACTAGATTGGCAGTTCCTATGAACGGTCACCCAAGGCCCGCGCCGCTCAAATCCATTTCCCGTCCCGGAGTGAAGCCTGAAGCACGATTTCTCGCGGCTCGCCGTTCGGTTTTGGGCGAAACGGCCCGGCTCTTCCGGATCGGAATGGAATTTGTCCGCGCGTTTCGGGTCTTTCGCAAAATCGGTCCGGCCGTGACGGTGTTCGGCTCGGCTCGATTCGATGAAGATCATCCCGTTTACGAGATGTCGCGCCAGATCGGGGCACAGCTCGCGCGCGAGGGTTTCGCGGTGCTGACCGGCGGAGGTCCAGGCGTGATGGAAGCCGCGAATCGCGGCGCCAAAGAGGCCGGCGGCGCCTCATTGGGCTGCAATATCGTTTTGCCTTACGAACAGAAACCGAATGAGTTTGTCGACCGGGCCCTCACTTTCGAATACTTCTTTGTGCGCAAGGCTATATTGATGAAGTACTCCTATGCATTCATCATCATGCCCGGAGGAGTCGGGACGCTCGATGAACTTACGGAGGCTGTCACGCTGATTCAGGCGGGTAAACTCTACGATTTTCCGGTAATTCTGGTCGGACGAAGCTTCTGGAGCGGGCTCCACGATTGGGTACGCGGCACTTTGGCCAAGGAAGGAACGGTGTCGCTTGAGGATTTTTCCTTCGTTCACACGGCCGATTCGCCGGAAGAAGTGCTCCAGATTATCCGTAAAACCGCCGATGGGCTCGGCCTCACGCTGCGGCCGCTTCCACTCACCGTGGATTAATGAAAATTTTGGTTGCAGCAAGAGCAATTCCCCCCTACAACTTTTCTTCAGGAGATTAAAATATGGCTAAGAAAAAAAGCAAATACTCGTTCATTAATGCAGTTT
>DATDSK010000225.1:0-4574 GCA_035291325.1 Bdellovibrionota bacterium
TTTGAAGTAATTCAGGATTTCCGTGTCGATCTTCATTTCAATTGTTCAACTCTCTCAGTAAAATTTTTCAGTTACCCTGGAGGCAACCTTGGCATTTCTTCCTGTTCGCATTGGCACCCTTCGGCCGGGAGCTCCCGTTCGTTTTGACGTCCATATTCTTGTCGCCGAGAAATATGTCCATTACATTCGAAGTGCCGATACATTTGATCCGGATCGTATTGAACGCCTTCGCTCGAAAGGCGTCAAGAAGCTTTATATTCCTGAAGAGTCGGAGCCGGCTTATCTGGCGTATTTGGACGCGGGACTCGAGGATCTCAGCAATAAAAACCTTCCCATTGAGGAGCGCTCATCGCTCGTCGGAAGCGCGATCGTGACCGATGCTGAAAACGCTTTGCATAACTGCGAAACAGAACAGGGCTATCACCGTACCGAGGACCGGATCGGAAAGGTCGTTTCATTCCTGACCTCGGAGGACGGCGCCCTCAAGAACATTCTCGCTTCCACCGGCTGTGCGTTGGACAACTTTCAGCATGCCGCCAACGTGACGAGCCTTGCCCTGGGGCTTGCCAATCGACTCGGGATAACTTCCGCGCGGGATTTACTGGATCTCGGGATCGCGGGGCTGCTCCATGACACCGCTTTGACGAACCTCGGCTTCGGCGCGGATGTTCAGCCCGAAAGTTTGAGCGTCGCCGAGCTCAAGCAGTATCAAAAGCACCCGACCGAAGTGGCCCATCTCCTTGCGGGAAAACCTTACATTAATCGCAACATTCTCGAACTGATCGCCAATCATGAAGAGATAGGCGAGGGGGCGGGATTTCCACAGAAGAAACGCTTGTCCACCCTGCCGCTTTCGTCACAGGTGCTCAACCTTTGTGACGCATATGACCACTTCGCGAGTGTTCAGAAGATGGCGCCGCTTGATGCCGCGAAGAAATTTTTCAGTGATAAAATCGGATTTTTCGATCTCGCTCACATTCGAGAACTTTCAGCTCTTCTCAAATAAGGGGCGCCGCCGAACACGATCCCTGCCCGGAATACCAAATGCATCGGGAGAGGGTTCGAGGTTCGGGTATGAAAGCCTGGCTAACCCTGAGTTTCCTTTTTTGCGCGTTGTCGGCTTGCAGCAATTCAGGCGGCCTCCCGCCCGCAACACCTCCCGCGCCGGGACAGCCAGGTGGGGTACCGAAGGTGACGGTCGTCATACCTCCTGGCGCGACGGACCTCGGTACCGCCGCTTACGGAATCAATCCATTCTTCATCGCGGCGGGAACTCTGGTCACGTGGGTCAATAACGATTCCGTTGATCATAGTGCGACATCCGATACGGACCTTTGGAATTCCGGGTCCTTGAGCCCCGGGCAGTCCTACTCATTTCTTTTCGTCAATCCGGGTACCTATCCGTATTTTTGCACCGAGCACGGCAAGGCCAGCATGTCGGGGACGATCGTCGCGACCGAGACATCCCCGAGTCCGTCGCCGTCAGCGTCACCGGCACCTTGACAGTCAGCGTTTGATACCGCGTCGGATCGAGGAATCGTTTTTGGATTTTTTCGCCTTCTTTTCACTCGCGATGGCCCGAGAAGCGGGCTTGGGAGTGAGGAGAGCGATATACGATTTCAAGCCGTACCGTTTGGCGAGGTCAATGGCGCGGTATCCATCTTCACGCCTCAGATTCAGGTCGGCGCCTCGTTTGACGAGGTACTCGACAATGTCTTTGTGACGATTGTACGTTGCCCACATCAGGGGGGTGGTTCCGCCCGGGTCCCGAGCATTGATGTTGGCTCGCTTGGAAATGAGATATTTCACCATCGCGTGATTTCCCTTCGCGCAAGCGAGGTGCAAGGCGGAGACACCGCGATCGAGAGTGATATTGACGTCGACTGACCTGGAGTTGACGAGCGTGCGGACCACGCCGAGGTCGCCGGAACGCACGGCCGAGAAGAATTCCTCTTTCGCGAGCGAAGGATTCTCGAGATGGAGATCGGGTTTTGCCCCGAGAGGTTTCGAAAGATTTTTGAGTTGTGCTGAAAGCGCTTCGAGCTCCGGGGAGGTCTGGGGCGCGACATTATTTGCGTCTTGCGGGGCTGACTGGGCCGTTGTGGCTGGTGGTTCGGGCGATTGGGCGACTTCTTCCCGCTGTCCTGATGTGGAGAGATTCCACAACGACACTGAAATGCCGGAAGAAACAGCTGCAAAAAGGCAAATCCCCGCGGAACCCCAGGTCAGTCTTCTGAAAAGTTGAAGTTTGGTGCCACTCCAACGTTTGTCCGCTTGCTTTGTATGAAGAACGAAAGTCGTGGCGGCCACGAGGAGCAGGATGAAAGGAGTGCTGGCTCCAAACGGGATGTGAAGCTGGCCACTGGAGGTGAGGTAGGCCACTCTTGCAGCGAATTCAGTGGCAAGCGCTAAAATAAAAAACGAAATGAGACCTTCAACAAGCTGGGCTCGTCGCAAATCGACGTCGGTCGGAGGCGGTGGACTGCCTTTGATTTCCAACTTTTCCCGTCCAGGGTTTGGGGGGGGGGCATCTACGACCCGTTCCGGAACGCTCATTCGTAAAATGACCGAAGTCGCGTTTTCGGTATCCTTGGTATCCCTAATGATGCTTGGCCCCTGCTCGGTGGGCTTCGGCACCGCTGCCTGGGCATTTGCGTTTTCGGCTTGAATCGAAGAGAGACTCACGTATCGGGTAGCGTCCTCGCTCTTTATTTCGGGCTGAGGAAGCGTGATGAACTCGAGTATTCCGTTATCGCCTTCCCACATATTGCCCGGCTTGATGTCGAAGTCGCGGCCGCTTTCGTTCCTGAAGGTAAAATCCGGGGCTTCGGGATCGGCGACGATCCTGACCTGGTCCCCTTTTACATCGAGGTGACAGCCCGTTTCGAAGCCGATTGTCCTTCGGTTCAGCGGGACTTTGTCGCCGGTACTGACGTTCAGCGCCAGCTTCTCTTTTCGACCGTCCGCGTGCAGCGTATGAAGCTTAACCGTGCCCTTCATGGATTATTTATCGGGATTATAGGATGGGAGGTTAATAGACAGGCATCAATTTTTAAGAGGGCTTGATCAGAACTTAACCAAAACGATTTAGAAACGATACAAAGTATCGGGACCTCAGGTTCTTTTCCCGGCCAGCCGATAAATAGGAGAACCCAGTCATAGGACGGCACATGAATCTGAACTATGAAAAAATTAAAACCAAGGTTGAGCAGGGCGGTCACCAGTGGACTTCCTACAGCGATTTGTTCCTTGTCCTTTCGGTGACCTTTCTTCTTCTTTTCGTGGTCGCGAATCTCAGAAGCGGTACCACTTCGATTGCGGCTTCGCAGGCGCTTCAGGTCGCGCGTGCCGAGAACGACGAACTGAAAAAGCAGCTGAAAACCTATGAAGTTCTCAAAGATGACTACCTGAATAAGGGGGCTTCTCAGGACGAGGTTAAACTTTATCAGGAGCTGATGGACAAAATCAGCCTGCTCGAGACCGAGGCCAAGCAGGAGCATGAAACGCTCGCGAAACAGGCGAACGACGCTCGTCAGAAGATGCAGGGCCTGAACCGCTACCAGCAGCTCGTGAAGAATATTGTCAACGCCAACCTGATTTCGTCCGGCAAGGTGCAAAAGCGTGATCAAGTGATCGAGGAACAGACCAAAGAACTTGAAGTCATGGATAAGGAGGTCTGGTCTAAAAAAGAGCAGATCGAACAGAACAATTTGCAGATCGCCAAGATCGAACAGGAGCTTCAAACCAAGAGCTCACAACTCAAGTACGCCTACAAGTCGAACGCCAAACGCAAAGCGAAATATGAAACGGAGTTGAAAGAACTCGAAGAGGAAAGCACGAAGCGGATCGCGGCACTTCGCAATAAGAATCACAAATACATGCAGGAACTCGATCAGACCAAAACCAAGCTGGACGAGAAGAATCGCGAGGCGGAACAGCTGATTTCGACCTTGTCTGAAAAGGAAGCCCAATTCAAGTCCTCGATCGAGGACCTCAGGCAGAATCACGAATCCACGATTGAAGGACAGAAACGCCGGTTCGAGGACAGTTTGAAAAACGCGCAGCTGAGCGCCGCCGCGAAGCTTGAGAAGGAGCGGGAGTATCGGGCGCAGCTTGAAAGCCAGACACGCGAGTATCAGGATCAGCTTGGAAAGCTGAACTCCGACCTCCAGGGCACGCAGCAGAAGCTGCATGAGACGGCTCTCAAATACCAGGGCTCGATCGCTTCCTTGCAGAAGACCAACGAGACTTTGCAGCGTGATTTGAACGCGAGCATTCGAAAGCTCAATCAGCAGAGGAAACTCGCCGAGCAGATCAAGAAGAATTTCTCGAAAGCCGGCGTGAATGCGCAGGTGGATCCGAAGACGGGTGATGTGACGATCGAGTTCCAACCGGACTATTTCGATACGGACAAAGCGTCTCTCAAGCCGAGTATGCGAAAGACCCTGGAGAAGACGATGCCGGCCTATGCGAAGAGTCTTTTCTCTGATCCGCAGGTGGTGAAGCGCTTGCAATCCGTCGAAATCGTCGGTTTTGCTTCGCCGACCTTTCAGGGAAAGGTGGTCGATCCAGCC
>DATDSK010000226.1:0-8321 GCA_035291325.1 Bdellovibrionota bacterium
GCACTTCCTCGGTGTCACGGTTCAGCCCATGATCAAACTGGATGGTTATGAAATCATCCTGGGCTCGAGCCAGGACCCGCAGTTCGGCCCGGTGCTCCTCTTCGGAATGGGCGGCCAGCTCGTCGAAGTCTACAAAGACAGCGCACTTGCTCTTCCTCCGTTGAACACGACGCTCGCGCGCCGAATGATGGAAAAGACGAAAGTCTATACGGCGCTGAAAGGCGTTCGCGGACGCAAGCCCGTTGATCTGAACAAGCTCGAGCAGCTCCTCGTGCGGTTCAGCCAGCTCGTCACGGATCAGCCGTGGATCAAGGAAATCGACATCAACCCGATGATTGCCGGCCCTGAGATGATCCTGGCCCTCGACGCGCGCGTTGTCGTCTATGACCAGAAGACCACGGCGGCTGAATTGCCGAAGCCGGCGATTCAGAGCTATCCCACTCAGTACGTGTCGTCAGTGAAAACCAAAAACGGCACGGCCGTGACCTTGCGGCCGATCCGTCCCGAAGACGAGCCTCTCCTGGTCGCCTTCCACAAAGCCCTTTCGGATGCAAGCGTCTACTCCCGTTATGCGGAACGTTTGAATCTGAATGAGCGGACCACTCACGAGCGCCTGATCAAGATGTGCCATATCGATTACGATCACGAGATGGCACTCGTCGCGACGAAGACGGGCACCAAAGGCGACGAAGTTATCGCCGCCGGCCGGCTCAGTCTCGTCCGAGGCACGAAGGAAGCCATCTTCGCGCTCCAGGTCACCGACTCCATGCAAGGCCAAGGCGTTGGACACGAAATGCTCCGTCGTCTCATCACGATCGCGAAGGACAAGAAGATGTCACGCGTGATCGCGGTCATGATGCCGGATAACAAGGCCATGAAGCACATTTGCGAACGCGAAGGCTTCAAGGTGACGATGAACGAAAAAGACGGCGTTCTCAACGCGCAGTTGTCGATCTAAAACAGTGCCGATCCGGTGCTGAATTGAGATAAAAAACCCCGGTCGCCTTTCGGCGACCGGGGTTTTGCTTTTTTACGCTTACTTAAGAACGGCTTTGAAACCGCTCCAGTTCGCCGGGCCTGTCCTCAGCCCGTCGTCACTTCGGAATTCTTGCCATTATCAGTCGCGGCAACCTCTCCGGCCGGCGCCGGAATATAGAGGATGCGATGACAGCTTGGGCAGGAATGGAGCTCCGCGCCCCGCTGAATCATATTATAAAGCTGCGGCGGTACCATCATATTGCAGCCCTTGCAGCGTCCGCCGAGTGCGGGGACGATCCCGAGCCCGCCTCGCGCCGCACGAACGCGATCGTACTGCGCAAGTAACCGTCGCTCCACCTTTGTCGTGAAGGCGGTCCGTTCCTTCATGAGCACGCCGATCTCGGAATCAAACCGGGTGTTTTGTCCGGCGACGGATGTGCCTTTTTCTTTTCGTTCCACTTCGATCTTTTCGAACTCGGTCGTGAGTATCTGAATTTCCTTGTTCACGCCGTCGAGTTCGAGCGAGGTCTTCTTGATCTGCTCTTCGAGCGAGACATTCATTTTATTGAGCTGCTCGATTTCCTTGTTTACGGCCGCATACTCCTGGGAATTCTGGACCGCTTCAAGCCGTGTCGTGGACCGCGCCAACCGATCCTTGTTCAGATCGAGAGCCGCTTGCGCCTGGCGCTGCAGCTTCTCGATTTCAGAAGCGGCGTTCTTCTTGACTTCAACGGACGTCTTTACGCGATGGAGTGAATCGTCGAGGGTCTTGAGAAGACCCGGGAGCGCTCCCTGATTCTTTTTCAAGCTATCGATCTTGAGATCCAATTCCTGGAGTTGTTCTAAAGCTCGGAGCTGTTCTTTAAAGGGAACGGGTTGAGTCACTTCTTTCCTCCTGTCGAAAATCTCTGGGTTGCCTGATCAAGGCCAACCGACCGAAGGCCAAGCTCAGAAAGCCAGCCCTTGATCGTCGGCACGAAAAACTTCTCACTCTGTCGATGCCCCAGTTCCAGGACCATCATCCCTGACCGCGCGCCTCCCAATGCGACGTGATAACCGGCTTCACCGGTAATCATGAGATCGCATCCTATCGCGGAGGCAGCATTCAGAAACGAAGCCCCCTTGCCTGCAACAAACGCGACTTTCCTTATGAGGCGCGCGCTGCGGAAGGGAGGGTCTGTCAGCCAGAAGCCTTCGATATTAAAGAGTCGATTAACACTTTTGGCGACCTCTGAAAAGGGTTTGGGTGAAGGAAATTGTCCCCAGAACCCATATCCCAGTCCTTTCACGATTCCGAGCGGTGCGGGCCGTTGCTCGACCGGGATAAGATCATACGCGATTTCCTCATATGGATGCGCGGCTCTCATCGCGGCAAGAACCGGCTCCTGCAGACCGCGCGGAAACACTGTTTCAAGACGAATTTCCCGAGCATTTTCGAGCATTCCCGGTTTGCCAAGAAAAGGTTGAGAGTCAGAACTGCCGCGAAAAGTGCCCTCCCCCTCCGTTCCGAAGGTGCAGAAATCGTAATTTCCAATCTGGCCCGCTCCCGCGGCGCAAATCGCGGCACGCAGGGCATCAATATGCGTATTTGGAATAAAAACGACAAGCTTCAATAGAGATCCCGAAGACTTATCGAAAAGCCTTCCGCCTGCTCGAACTCCAAGGCCTTTGGCGACGACGTCCACCACCTCCAGCGCGCACTGATCAAAATTCGTATGACAAGACGCAATCGCGATTCCATTCCTGATTGCTTCAAAGACAAGTCCGCCCGTTGAGCGATCCGCGACGACTCGGGAAAGCCCCTTGCCTGCAGGGAAAATACACGGGTGATGATTGATGATCATCCGGTATTTCTTTTTTATCGCTGTCGCGATCACATCAGGAGTCAAATCAATTGAAACCACCGCGCCATCGGTTTTCCACGCCGGATCACCCGCTAAAAGTCCGACATTATCCCAAGCTTCGGCCGTCCCTGAGGGCGCGCGCGACTCAAGGTTTGCGACAATTTCAGCAACCGTTCTTTTTTGCATTTGCGTCTCCTGAGACGGTCAAGTCGACTTCTCGATCTCGAGGCCAAGATTCGTCCATGCACGGAGGCCTCCTTCAACATGAACCACGTCGGGCAAGCCGATGTGATTCAAAGTTCGAACTGCCGTGGCGTTCCAGCAGATATAGACCCGGGAAGCCCGCCAAAATTCCTTGAGATGAAACCCGAGCTCCGAGGCGGGAATATTCCGCGCCCCGGGGATGTGACCGCCCGCGAATTCTTCCCGCTCCCGGACATCGATGAACAACGCACCCGGATCGGGATTTTTGATCTTTTTGGCGAACTTTTGCATGCTGATCGTGGCCATCGGCTCATAGCCGGGGCCGTGGGGCCGATGCCGGTTACCCGGCTCACGCCATGGGGTCCCCAGGGGAGCGACATCCAAGTTGAATTGAAGTCGGCTTGAAGCTTCAGAATCGGGCCGCTGCAGACGATCCTGGGACTTCAATGCGATGAATTCCTCCTGCGAAAGCGATCGCCATTCGGAGTTCTTCTTCAGTTCCGCGTCGATCGTTGAAAAAAGAAGATCCTGCGTATCGTGAGCGGGAAAAACGAGCGTGGAACCCGGAATTTTCGAGAACACCCCGCTGAGGCTTTTCCACATTTCCCCTGGATCAGCACCATCGAAATCAACACGTCCCGTCTTGCCAATCAGAAGCGTGTCACCTGAAAAGAGCATCCCATGACCGTTCAGAACGATGGAATCAGCGGTATGTCCGGGCGACGCCAGAACTCGAAACCGAATCCCGCCCAAAATGATGTCATCCGCAGCTGATCCGTCGCACGCGAACCTCAGCGTGGGCCGGGTGCTTTTGGTCAACGCCGACATGAGAATCTCGGAACCGTATTCGGACCTGAAAAGATGGGTGGCGGAAAAATGATCACAGTGGAGATGCGTGTCGAGCGCAAATTTCACCTTGAGCCCGCTCTGCGCGATGACAGCGCGATAATCCGTCATCAAGTCCAGACCCGGATCGATGATAATGGCTTCTCGTGTGTGATGATCATGGACCAGATAGGAAAGGCAACCGTCAGCCCTGAACTGCTTGATCCCGACCTGAGTTTGGATGTCATCGGTCATAGGTGATCCTGAAAGATTACCCGCTCAGAGCATGAGGGGTCAAGAATTCCAGATGTTTTGATGCCTTGCGCCGCAATCTCCTCCGTGGCAAAGTGGATCAGCATCATGGCCACTGTTCACGTTCCCATCCTCGTCAGGCCAATTCTCGAGACCCTCCTCGAAGCGTTTCGGGAGCACTCCGTGCAATCGACCGGCTCTCAATCGCAACCCGCGTGGTTCGTCGACTGCACGCTGGGCGGCGGAGGACACACGGCGGCCTTTCTTGAGGCTTTCAAAAACGATCCACTGCTGCGCGAAACGAAGGTGATCGCGTTTGATCAGGACAAAGTTGCCGTCGAATCGGCACGCATGCGTTTCGCCGCAGACATTGCCGCTGGTCGCCTTGAAATCATTCAGAGTCGATTCAGCGATGCCGAACCATTCCTGCGGGACCGGCTGGTCCTCGGCCTGATGGCGGACCTGGGCTTTTCGAGTGATCAACTGGAGGACCCGTCCCGCGGCCTGAGTTTTCTGGCTGACGGGCCTTTGGATATGCGCCTGGACCCCTCTCAGGGAACGAGTTGCCGCGACTATCTCGCCGGTATTTCCGAAACGGAGCTAGAGAGAGTCTTGCGGGAATACGGAGAGGAGCGGTTTTCCCGGCGAATCGCGGCGAGAGTGATCGAGTACCGCAACCGGGAAGGCGCGCCCGCGACGACCCAGGCCCTGCGAACCCTCGTCGTCCAGGCGATTCCCCCCGCAAGACGGCACGGGAGGATCCATGCGGCCACCCGCACGTTTCAGGCGCTCCGGATCGCGGTGAACCGGGAACTCGAAGAACTCGATTGTCTGCTGGATCATGTTATACTTTCCCTACGACCGGGGGGGAGGGTCGCGATCTTGAGTTTTCACTCGCTTGAAGACCGTCGCGTGAAGCACGCGTTCCGTTCAACGGACTTTCGCGCTCTGACGAAAAAGCCGATCATCGCGGATGACGAGGAAATCGCGAAAAATCCACGCGCTAGGAGCGCGAAGCTTCGTGTCGCCGAACGTATTTCGGCGAAAGGGGCCTGACCCATGGGATTACGGTACTGGATGCCGCTCTGGGTGGTTCCCGTTCTGATTGCCATGGCGACTGGAACTGTCTGGCTCCGACTCACGATCATTCGAACGACTTACGAGATCAATCAAGCCAATCGCGAG
Organism: Bdellovibrionota bacterium; assembly: GCA_035291325.1. Taxonomy (GTDB): domain Bacteria; phylum Bdellovibrionota; class UBA1018; order UBA1018; family UBA1018; genus XYD1-FULL-55-31. The sequence continues at coordinate 5,289 of DATDSK010000226.1, forward strand.
ATCCGCGAACTTCATCAGGAACGGGAAAAAGCTGAATTGAAATTCACGGAACTCCGATCTCCACGACGGCTCGAACTTCTTGCCAGGAGCAGATTCACTTTAACCCAGCCCCGCGCCGATCAGATCATTCACCTCGGTACCAAACCAACCAGCCCTCGCCGGGGAGTTTCGCATGGTCGGTAACCCGATCTCCAACAGTGAGTCGAATCCCTTTAAAACCCGGCTGACGCTGTTAATGATCTCATGCCTGGTTTTCGCCGGTGCGATTCTCGGGCGGGCAGGCTGGGTGCAGATCAAAAAAGATTCACGCCTGGAACACATGTCGAGGCGACAGTTTCAATCCAAAGTCCTCGTACGTCCACGCCGCGGCGCGATTCTCGATCGAAACGGCGAGCCGCTCGCGATCAATTCAGAGATCAGCAGTCTCGCGGCGAATCCGCTTAAGATCAGAAATCCGAAAATGCTCGCGCGGCTGCTCGCCAAGGCCACCGGAGTTCCTTACGCCAAACTTCTCCAGCGGCTTCGGGAAAAGAAAGAATTCATCTGGATCAAGCGGCATATCCCGGAGGCGGAACTGAGTCGTCTGAAGAAGTGGCGCGTGATGGATCCGGATGGCGATCTGGTCAGCGGGCTTTTTCTGGTGAAGGAGAGTCAGCGAGTCTACCCGCACCACGAACTCGCGGCCCACATTCTCGGTGATGTGAATATCGACTTGGACGGCCTTGAAGGAGTGGAGCTCAGGATGAACGAGCGCCTCAGGGGCAAGGTCATTTCCGTCAGTGCGATCAAGGATGCGCTCGGCAGGCCGACCTTTATCGATGCGGTTGCGGCGAAACACGTCCAGGACGGCGAGCCGGTAACTCTGACCATCGATGCCTCCCTTCAATTCGCCGTCGAGGAGGAACTCCGAAACGCGGTCCACAAGGCGAATGCGCGCGCGGGCAGCGTTCTCGTGATGAATGCCGTCACCGGCGAAATCCTCGCGATGGCCAACGAACCGTCATTCGTGCCAAATCAGAAAGGCAACTCAGCCGATCGTCGTCGAAATCGTCTCGTCACCGATGGGTTTGAACCCGGCTCGACGCTCAAAACCATTCTGGTCGCGAGCGCCCTTTCAAACGGCTGGAAACTTTCAGATCACATCTGGGGCGAGCGCGGCCAGTTCCAAGTGCAAGGCAAAAAGATTTCAGAAGCCGAAGCTCACGAAAAATTCGAATGGCTGACGCTCAAGAAACTTCTGAAAGTATCCAGCAATATCGGAGCCGCGAAGCTCGCGCTTAAGCTCGGCGCCGATCGTTACTACAACTCCCTCCAAGCGTTCGGTTTCGGGGCAAAGACCAATGTCGGCTTCCCCGGTGAAATAGCCGGCCGTATCCCTTCGCGCAAATCATGGCAGCCGCTCTCACTCGCGAATATCGGCTTCGGCCAGGGAATCCTGGTTACCCGTCTGCAGATGGCGCGGGCCTACGCAACGATTCTCAACGGCGGCTGGCTCGTTCAGCCCACCCTGGTGAAAGCCCCCCCCGAGGCCGTAAAACCCGAACCACCCCGTCGCATTCTTTCGGAGAAGGCCTGCCATCAGCTGATTGAAGCATTGGAGGCGGTAACCCAAGACGGCGGCACCGGGACAAAGAGCGCGCTGGAAGGATACCGGGTTGCGGGAAAAACCGGCACTGCGCAGGTGGTTGAGCCCGGCACCGGAAGCTATTCCCGATCAAAATTCATAGCATCTTTCATCGGTTTCGCGGTCGGGGTCGAACCGAAATTCGTGATTTTGACCACGATCGACGAACCGCGCGGCATCTACTACGCGTCCGAGACCGCCGCGCCCCTCTTTCGCCAGGTTCTCAACGCGGTCGCCAATCGTTTCAGTCTCCCTACGACCGTTCCGCTCAATACGACACCCCAGATTCTCGCGAAAAAAGCCGGAGAACCCGCCCCCGTGATCAATGAAACCATCCGTGTTACCCAGGCCAAATCAACCCAGGGTTTGGTCCCCACGCTCGTTCCGGCACTCGTGCCAGCTTCCCTGGAATTTGAGATTCGGGGTCCAGCTCTCGCCGGCAAGGCAGCTGAGTTGAACGCTCCCCTGGCGGAGAATGAACTGCCCGCGGAGCAGTCAGATTCCAATTTCGCCTGGAGCATGCCAGCCTTAACCGGACTCACCCCGCGCGAGGCGATTCGGATGTTGCAGGGCCACCGATTCCGTCTCGAAATTCGCGGCATGGGGCTGATCCAGACACAGTTCCCGCCTGAGGGAAAAGCCATTTCGGAGAATGGAACGATTCGCCTTCAACTCACCGAGGACCTCTGATGGGCGAGAATCCCAGACCTCTTCTTAAGGATGTTCTGCGACCGTTCGCGCCCGGTGAGATCGCGACAATCCCTTCCGGGTTGCTCGAAAGGCCGGTTACTTCGGTCACCGCCAACTCGCGCGACGTAAAACCAGGTTCCATTTTCGTGGCGATTCGCGGGACGAACCAGGACGGGCACGCGTTTGTTCCGGAAGCGTTGCGGAACGGGGCGACGCTGATTGTCGGCGAGAGTCCTCCGACCGCCGCCGTTCCGTTCCTCAGAGTGGCTGATGCCAGGGTCGCGCTCGCTCAACTCGCCGCGAGTTATTATCAATTCCCCTCTCTCAGCCTATTCGTCATTGGCGTTACCGGAACAAGTGGCAAAACGACGACCACTTACCTGATCGAATCCATTCTCACCGCTTCCGGCATACCCACCGGAATCATCGGAACGGTGAACATCAGGTATGGGAATCATATCTTTCCAGCCGAACAGACCACACCCGATGCGGCCGAAATACAGCGCCTTCTCTCGGAAATGAAAGCGGCAGGGTGCAAAGCCGTGGTCATGGAAGTGTCTTCACACGCTCTTCGACAAAACCGGACAGCCTACGTCGCGTTCGATGCGGCGGTTTTCACCAACCTTTCACCGGAACACCAGGACTTTCACCCGGACATGGAGCATTATTTTAAATCCAAGGAGTTCCTATTCACCCAATCGATCCAACAGTCGATCACG
>DATDSK010000227.1:0-4574 GCA_035291325.1 Bdellovibrionota bacterium
GAAGGAGTACAAAGAAACCCGCAAACAGAAGTTCAAATCTGTTAAACTGTCGGATGAGGACGCCGAGCGGGTCATGGCGGAGTTGAAAAACCGGGAACGCGAATTACAGAGACGATTGAAAAAGCAAAATGCAAATCCACAAGGCACTCAAAAAGACTGGTAGATCAGCAGTAACGAAGACACTGATCCTTTTGGCGGGAGGTTTACTCGGGGGCACGCCAATTCCGATCGCGCACGCCGCGGGTGTCAGCTTCTCGGCCGAAGTCGATCGTGCCATCCTGTCGACCGAAGACTCAGTTTCGCTCAAAATAGTCGTCCAAACCGACGGGAACATGAACATCGGACAGCCCGAATTCTCGGCTCCCGATTTTGACTTGGTAAACGAGTACAACAGCGTTTTCGTCCAGTCCTATTATGAAAACGGCCGATTCGGCATGCGGAACAATCATCAAATCACGAAGGTGTTAAAACCGCTCAAAACCGGCGACCTCCGGATTTCGAAGCTGACGGTCAAGGTCAATGGACAACAGCACTCCGCCCCCGACATCGTCGTCAAAGTGACCCCCGCCGGCAGCGGGACGCCGCCTCCGCGCGGTTATGGCGGCAGCGGCATCGGACTTCGGGGCGCGTCCAAACATGCGGCCAAAAATGTCCTTATCCGCGCGGAGATAAACAAGGAACGCGCCTACAAAGGCGAGCAGATCATCGTCAGCTATTATCTGTACACGCGTGTTCGAACCTTCAACATACAGGTTCAGAAGTACCCCATTCACAACGGGTTTTTACGGGAAGAACTCGAAATGCCGGTGAACAGTCCGACCGGCAGATTGAGTCCCGAACGAGTGGTTCTCGACGGAGTCGCTTACGAGAGATCCCTCCTCGCGCGATATGCGGTTTATCCGCTGAACGAAGGCAAGCTCAAAATAGAGTCATTGTCGTTGAAATATGCTTATCAGCCGAATCGAAACGGCGGCGGGTTGGATCTCGATGAGGATCCCTTCATGCAGTTCTTCCAGGCGCTCACGCCGCGAACCGCGATTGACCGAAGCGATCCGGTGACAATCGAAGTCGAATCCATTCCGAATGACGGCCGCCCGGCTTCCTTCTCAGGCGGGATCGGGGATTTTAACGTCAGTTCCGCGGTCGACAAATACGAGGTTCGCGCAAACGAAGCCGTGCTTCTGACCGTGAAAGTCGAAGGACGCGGCAACCTCGCCTCAATCGAGGAGCCCAAGACGAAATGGCCGGAAAGCATCGAGCTTTATGATTCGAAGGGGCACTCCAAATCGGGGCGCGCGGGAATAGGAGAAAAGATTTTCGAATTCTTACTCATTCCCAGGGCGGAGGGAAAACTCGATATTCCGGCACTCGATTTCAGTTTCTTTGACCCGGAAAAGAAGGCCTACGTGACCCGCTCGACGGAGCCCGTTTCCCTGAACGTATTACCCCCGGCCCCGGGGTCTGCCGCGAATATGCGTCTCAACCGGCCAGCTGCTCCGCAGCAAAGTGCTCAGAATCCCGGCAATGCCGAATTGCGATATCTGAAACCTCCCAAGGATGACGCCGGAATACTCGGTACCCCCTTCTTCGGAGGGAATCCCATCTGGCGCTGGCTCTACTGGCTGACAATCGGAGCCTTTGGAATTTTCGCCATTCTCGTCGGGTTCGATCTTTTCAAAACGGGTTCTGCGAGCGCTCGGGCGCTCCTCGAAAGCAAAGCAAAACTTCACGCCAAGAGCTGGGAGCGTATGCGAGCCGGCGCTCGCGCCGCGACGCAAGGCGCCCCCTGGCAAGAAGTGACACAGACCTACGAGCTGATGACGAATGCGGTTTTTGACGCCCTGGAACGCGTCTATCCCATCGGCGTGCGCTCGCTACCCCGCACCGAACTGAAGGCGATTCTCGTCGACGAACGTGGCCTTGCAAAACCACTCTGGGACAGAGCGAATCGCATTCTCGAGTTCGCCGAGATGGTGCGCTTTGCCAGTTCAGCGGGAGCGATTTCCGAGGACGCGGCGCGCGCGGAGTTGACAAAATGGGTCGACGAAGCGCATTCCATCGTTCGAATTCTTGACTCATCCAGCCAAAAGTAGTTTCGAGGTGAAATGCGAGTTCCCGTTGGCTATAACTGAAGCCAGGGACTGGCATCGAGTCCAGCCCCTCAATTGACAACCGGGAGATTCGTTTATGAGCATGGGAACCGGAGCGCAGGCCCGCTTTGATGCCATTCAGGAAGTGAACACGCGCACTCCGCGCAAATTCGATCCGCCAAGGGACGCTCAGGGCCGGCGGATGAGAATTTCGGATTACTACGGAATCAATACCTTCGATCTCCACAAAATGAGGGAGAAGCTGCCAAAAGACGTTTATCTGAAGCTCGTCTCGACAATCGAAACCGGGAAAAAACTTGATTATGAAATCGCGACCTCAGTGGCTCTCGCGATCAAGGAATGGGCGCTGGCTCGCGGGGTAACGCATTTTTGTCATTGGTTCCAGCCGCAGACAGGCTCCACAGCCGAGAAGCACGATGCCTTTTTGTCGTTGGACGAAAACAATCGACCGATCGAGAAATTCTCCGGAGCCCAGCTCATTCAGAGCGAACCCGATGCATCGAGCTTTCCCTCGGGCGGCATGCGCACGACGTTCGAAGCGCGCGGATACACCGCCTGGGATCCCTCCAGCCCAGTCTTCATCATGGAGCACACCAACGGCAAAACCCTCTGCATTCCTTCGGTGTTCATCAGTTATCATGGTGATTCCCTCGACGAAAAAACCGCCCTGATCAAGAGCATGGAAATTCTTTCGCAAAAATGCTGCGAACTCCTCCATCTGATGGGCGACAAGGGGATAAAAAGGATTGTTCCCACTCTCGGCATTGAACAGGAATACTTTCTCATCGATCGTGCTTTTTACCATCTGCGTCCGGACCTGCTGATGACGGGACGCACGTTGATCGGCGGCCAGCCGCCCAAGGGGCAACAGCTCGAAGATCATTATTTCGGGAGCATCCCCGCGCGCGTTCAGGCTTTCATGAGCGAAATGGAAAATGAGCTTTATAAACTCGGCGTTCCCATCAAAACCCGTCATAACGAGGTCGCGCCAAGTCAGTTCGAAACCGCGCCGATCTTTGAGGAGGCGAATATCGCGACGGACCACAATCAGCTGGTCATGGAGATTCTCCGCAAGGTCGCCGTACGGCATGGTTTTGCCGTCCTTCTTCACGAAAAGCCGTTTTCCGGAATCAATGGGAGCGGAAAACACAACAACTGGTCGATGATGATCGCCGCGAGCAGTCAGGAACTCGATGGCGAGAACCTGCTCGATCCGGGAAAAACACCACACCAGAATCTCCGGTTCCTCCTCCTGCTCGCGGGAATTCTCAAGGGCGTGCATAAACACGGCGGCCTTCTTCGAGCTGGCATTGCATCGTCCGGAAATGATCACCGCCTGGGCGCGAACGAAGCCCCACCGGCAATTCTCTCGATTTTTCTGGGAGACCTCCTCACCCGGATTCTCAATTCGATCGAAAAGGAGGACGGAGCAGATCAAAGCTCCGAGGCCGCCGTCTTGCGACTCGGCGTAAGCAAGCTTCCGGAGGTCATGCGCGACAACACCGATCGGAACCGTACCTCACCGCTGGCGTTCACCGGCAATAAGTTCGAATTCCGCGCGGTGGGCTCGTCAGCCTCCCCAGCTTTCCCGATGACTCTTCTCAACGCCGCCGTCGCCGATGGTTTTTCCGAGCTGACCGAGACGCTCAAGGGCAAATCGGCTGACGGCAAAGTCACGAACGCCCTTATACTCGCCACTATTCGCGAGGCGATCCGCGAAACGAAAGCCATCCGCTTCGAGGGCAATAACTATTCCGACGAGTGGATCAAAGAAGCTGAAAGCCGAGGTTTACTTAATCTCAGAAAGACGCCGGAAGCACTTGCTCAGCTAACAACGGATGCTTCACGAGCCGCGCTTTCGAAACTGCAGGTCTTCAGTGAAGCTGAAATCGTCTCGCGCTTTCACGTCCGAACCGAACGCTACATCAAAAACATGCTGATTGAAATCGACACCCTTCGATCAATGGTGGACACCCAGATTCTTCCGGCATGTTACGCGTACCATGGCCATCTCGCCGCGGCCGTCAGTGCCTGCAACGCGGCTGGATTCAATGCGCCGCAGGCGGCGGTTGCGAACCATATCGGCGAGCTGATTTCGAAGCTCCAGGGTCAGCGCGCCGCCCTGGAAAAAGCGATGGAGAACGAAACGTTCGCGACAGAAGACCAGAAAGCGATGTACTTGTCCCGTGACGTCGCCAGGCTGATGGACGACATCCGCGAAGCTTGCGACCGGCTTGAAGCGGTTATCGCCGACGATTACTGGCCCCTGCCGAAATACCGGGAGATGCTGTTTTTGTCCTAGCCTGAACGCGCCAATATTTTCGAGATAAAACGCGCAAAAAGACCGAAGATCGCGGCAAGCGCAGCCGTTCTTAAACGGAACAATACTGAACGTATTGTGAGTTTAAGAATCGGCGAGCACGCCGTGAGATTTGGGCTTTTTGCGCGAGCTTTCGCGGTTTT
>DATDSK010000228.1:0-9615 GCA_035291325.1 Bdellovibrionota bacterium
CTGCTGCACGCGGATAAAATGAGCTTCGCCGAAATCGAGAAAAATATTGCGGAGCTCGCTTCCAGGGCGCACGCGGGGAAGCTCGCGATACCGGATCTGACCGGCGGAACCTTTTCGATATCGAACGGAGGAGTTTACGGATCTTTGTTATCTACCCCTATCTTGAACCCGCCTCAGAGTGGTATATTGGGCATGCACAAAATCCAGGAGCGTCCGGTAGTCATCGACGGAAAGCTTGAAATTCGGCCGATGATGTATCTGGCGCTGTCCTATGACCATCGTTTGGTGGATGGAAAGGGCGCGGTAAGTTTTCTCGTCACTTTAAAGGACTTCCTGGAGCATCCTGAGAAACTCAAATGGGAGCACTAGCATGGAGACGGAAAAGTTTGACCTGATCGTGATCGGTGGAGGGCCTGCCGGCTACGTTGCCTCGATTCGCGCGGCACAGCTCGGTCTGAAGACCGCCTGTATCGAGAAAAGAAAGACGCTCGGCGGGACGTGTCTGAACGTCGGGTGCATTCCTTCCAAAGCGCTCCTCGAGTCGAGCGAACATTATATTCACGTTAAAACGAAACTTCAGAAGCACGGGATTTCGGTTGAGAACGTCGGACTTGATCTCGCGCAGATGATGAAGCGGAAAGATGCCGTCGTCCGACAGCTCACGAACGGCATCATGGGACTTTTCAAAAAGAACGGCGTGACGCATGTGACTGGAACGGGCAAGCTCATCTCGGTCAAGGATTCCGAGAAGCAGGTTCGGGTTGTTTCCGATTCCGGAGAGCGGCTGTTGAGCGCTCCGCGCGTGCTTCTTGCGACCGGGAGCGAGCCCGCGAGTCTTCCATTTCTTCCGTTCGACGGAAAGAAAATCCTGAGCTCGACCGAGGTTCTTTCCTTGGCCGAAATCCCGAAGCACCTTGTGGTGATCGGAGGCGGGGTGATCGGGCTCGAAATGGGTTCGGTCTGGCTGAGGCTCGGCGCGAAAGTGACTGTGATCGAGTATATGGAAAGGATCCTGCCGACTGTCGATGCGCAAATGGCGAACGAAGTTCATAAGGCGCTCGTGAAACAGGGGATGGAATTCAAGGTCGCGACGAAATGCCTGGGCGCGAGAACGCTCGAGAGTGGCGAACTCGTCCTCGATCTTGCTGAAGTCGCGTCAGGCGCGAAGTCGGAGCTTCCCTGCGATTATGTGCTCGTCTCGACGGGACGAAAACCCTATTCCGAAGGCTTGGGTCTCGAGGAAGTCGGGATCACAAAGGACAAGGCTGGCAGAGTCGAGGTCGATTCGCATTATCAGACCGCCGTTCCCGGCGTTTACGCCGTCGGCGACCTGATCGCCGGGCCGATGCTCGCGCACAAGGCCGAAGAAGAAGGCGTGGCCGCCGTCGAGCTGATGGCCGGACAGGCCGGGCATGTAAATTACAACGCGATTCCGAACGTGGTTTATACCTGGCCTGAGTTCGCGTCCGTGGGCTTGGGTGAGGAAGAGCTCAAGGCCAAGGGAATTACAGAGTATAAGGTGGGGACGTTTCCGTTCCTCGCGAACGGTCGCGCCAGAAGCATGGAAGAAACCGACGGAATCGTGAAGATCCTTTCAGACGCGAAAACTGACCGCGTTCTCGGCGTGCACATCGTCGGTCCGCGCGCGAGTGAACTGATCGCCGAGGCGACCATAGCAATCGAATTCGATGCAAGCGCCGAAGACATCGCGCGGACGTGTCATGCGCATCCGACCTTGTCAGAGGTGGTGAAGGAAGCCGCCCTCGCGGTCGACCGCCGCGCGATTCATATGTGAGTGGAATCCCCAGCAAACAAGTGCGGATTAGTGAATATATGAGAGCTGATGCGGGAACTGGAATAGATTCGGAGTGGCTCGGCGCATCCATGCGCCTATAGAGCCGTCCATGGCAAACCACTCGAACCTATTCCAGTTCCCGTGAGCTCTCGTACAGTCAGGTGAATCCGCTCCCTTTTTGGGGGGAAAATTCCGAATTTTTACAATTCGTCATTGCGATCGTGACACATGATTGCGACGAACAGATGTATAAGTCTTAAGTGGGTTCCTTCGGACATACTCAGTGGAATAAAACACAAAATCTCATCCTCGTTCCAGAAACCGAACGGCCTGATTTTTGCTGCACTATAGCAGTATTGTTCACTAATTCGGCTCTTTCGGGGGGTATGAAAAATATATTTTTTTCGGTCACATTATTCGCACTGCTTTCGAGCACGGCATTCGCCGGGGGTGATACCGCTACTTGCAAAGCTAAGCTGAGCTACATCGAAAACAAAAGCGCCGAGCTTATGAAAGTGCTTCGGTCGTATCCCATGACCAGCCTTGGTGCTCTTGCTGCGGTTCCCATGGCCATGATGGATCGAAAGCTTGCAAAACTTCCATCAGGAGCTGGACATTTTGGCTTCTCAGAACACCTGGGGGCACCCCCTCCTGGCTGGAAGCTGAAAGAGCATCTTAAAATCCAAAAGCAGAGGTTTCGCTTGAAGTTGGGAATCGGCGGTGCGGCTTTGGGCGGACTTGTCGCGGATATGGCTCTGCCGGACCGGGTTGAGGCTTCAACTCTTGAGGAGCATTATGCGCAACATCCGGAAGATCTCCTGTCGCTTGATCGCGATTACGCTTGCGAGTTCGCGACGGGGTCCAAACAGGTGATGGCGGGGGTCGAAACCAGTATTGGCAAGCTCCAGTCTCTCGAGACCATGATTTCAGCGACAAATAAAAAGAAGTTTTTTACAGGATCAGGAGATTTGATGAAGAGTTCTCATTCTCCTGTCAGCGCGCCGGCGGCCGGGTTTGCCCAGTGATCTGTGTTTTCTTGCGGCGCTTGTGAATCGTTCTCCGTTCGGATGTTCTTAATCGTTCGATAAAACATATTCGAACGGCGGGTCGGCAGTGATGGTCATTGATAGCCTTTGCGGTCCGCTCTGGTCCGCGAGTTGGGAAAATCGCGCAGGATAGATCATGAGATCGATCTGTTCCGGAGTGACCCGGATCATGACCGGATTGATGACGGAGAAAACGCGGCCGGCTGATTCGGGATCCGTGGCGTTATTGATGCCCAGGTTCTGGATATTCAAATAGAGGCCTCGCTCCCGTTTCATTTCGCCGAGTTCTTTCTGGAACTGTTGTGTCAACGGTTCCTGGAGTTTGAGAAAGTGCTCCGTCGGGGCCATGGCGTCCAGATCAGAGCCGGGGCGGCGCATCCCATTGACGGTCGAGCCGAAGAGCCGGACAAAGCGGCTTTTCATCGGGCCCAGGCGATTTGATTCGGACCGTAATTCCTTTTGAATGGTCTTGGCGAGCTGCAGGAGCTGCGAGGCATCAAGGACGGATTTGTCGGAAATCACCTTGTCGCCATGCTTCGGGTTTTTCGGATAAAAGCGCGACCGTATTTCACGCAGATAATTGTCATATGCCTCGAGCGGCGTCAGGCCTCTTTTAATGTACGCAGGAATAATCCGGTCCGCGCGTACGGAGGCCCGGATAAAATCATCGGCGAGTCTTTTCGGGCCGCGATGAGAGCTGCCGTGAATGGTTTTTTTCAGGTGGGGATCGCTGTAGAGGGTCTGTATCCGTTTCTGCAAACTGGCCATGACTTCGGGAGAAAGGCGGTCGATGAATGGCGCAAGTCGTGTTGAGAAGATCGGCTGTGGCGAACCCTCTTTGATGATGCGGTCGAAAAACCTTTCCCAGGTATTTTGATCGCCCATCGCGAGCAAGATGAGTTCGTTTCGGCTGTAGGGGTGCGCAGTATTCCGCAGCGCATGATGGAGCGAGTATTTTTCGGCCTCGTTCAAGCCGTCGGTCAACTTCGCGAGTCCGGAAAAATCCGGGTTCTCCCACCACGTCGGGCTCCAGGTGGCCGGGATGTTTTTATCGCTTCCGTTGATGATCGAGAGCAGTGTTTCATACGACCGTGGTTGCGTGCTTTGCTTCAGGAAACGTGAAATGCAGTTTTTTATGAAACCTGCGCGTGCAGGTTGGGGGACACCGGTTCCGGTCAGGAGAATCGCAGCAATAATAATGAAAGGCGAGATCGCCTGATTCAGCCGCATTGCAATAGCTTTATCGGACGTAAACGTTTGATGCTAAACCGAAAAACGTAAAAGAGATCGAGCACATAAAAAGCCCTGATCTGGTGTTGTTGCGTAATTCCGCCTGAAAAGCAGAGAAAAATGCCGCGTGCGCCGTATCTCACTGAAATTCCTGAATATTTGCGGTGAGACGGCCAGAAATCGCCCGTAAGTCCCTGAAATCGGGATGTCAAAATAAATATTAGACAAAATTAATCATGTTAAATATTATTAAGGGAGCGGTCGTAAACTCGGCTTACAGTAGGAGGCTTTCCACATGTGGTTCGGGCATAGGATTTCGGCGACAATTTGGGTGGCTGGCATTTCGGCGGCACTGATGATCAGTGCTTCTGGCTGCTCCAAAAAACCGGCGCCTTCAGGAGTGCCCTCAGGCACGGATCAAACCCAGCCCGATACGGCGGTTCCTGCGGTGAGTGTTTCCGGTACTCCTGCTGCGGTTAGAGATTCCGTTCCAGGAGTGCCCGTTGCAAACGTCGGAAAAGAGAACGCCGCCAAGACAGTTCCTGCTCCCACGGTGCCCGGCAGTTCCGTAGCGGCTGTTGCGCCAGGGCTTCCACAAACGGGAGATGTTGCAAAGAAGGCCCTTCAAGACGTCGCGAAAGCTCCTGTTCCTGCAGAGCCAGCCAAGCCGGCTCCGCCTCCTGAAGAGTGTTTCAACATTGTTTACCACCATAAGGCCACTGCTGGACACTCGAGTGATGAAGCCTGCAGCCAGCACCAAAACCTGATCAAGCTGCAGCACGCGATTTCAAAAATCAACGCTCGTTCTCTTTGTGTCCGGGTGAATGGCACCCCGGTTCGCTATCAGCCCGTGAAGAATCGGCCGGACGAGGTGGTCATCGGTCCTCTTGCCGGTCCTCAATCCAAGATCGTGGTTCGGTATTGCATGAGCAAGATCCGATGTACGGAAGAATGCAACATTCCGCGGGACGAATTCATGGATGCCATCGGCGGATCGACCGAGGATGGCAATCAGGGGCAGCTCGGAAAATGGGAAGCCGAGAATGATTCGAACAGCGCGAAAATGCACGCTGAATTGAAAAAGGAACTCGCTGATTTCGAGGAGAAGGGCTCTGTATTTCGCGACTGGATCAGCGATGTTCAAGGGGTTGCCTGCGGTCTTAAACCCGCACGGGCTCAGGTAAAACGCTAACGAAAGAAAAAGAGGGAGATTATCATGAGTTTCTTCGAATTTATAAAGACAAGCTTCTGGCACGTCGCTCCGATCCTGCTCGTCGGTGTGTTCGCCTTAGCGATCATCGTCGAGCGGTCCCGGGCCCTTTTCATGGTTTATCCGATCCGGGACTCGCGCGGTTTCTTCGATAAACTCACGGAACTCGTGATCTCCGGGAAGCTCGGCGACGCGCTCGGGTTTTGCGACAGGTTTCAGGGCAAGCCCGCCGCCCGCGTCGTCAAGCAGGCGCTTCTTCGGGCTCATCAGCCAGAAGGACTGATCGAGCACGGGCTTCAGATCGCGGTCGGCGACGTGACTCAGATCATTCAGCGGCGAACAAGCTTTCTCGCGACGATCGCCAACGTGGCAACCCTCCTCGGTCTGTTCGGAACCATCGCCGGTCTGATCGCCTCCTTCGAGGCCGTCGGACACGCCGACCCGCAGCAGAAGTCGGCGCTCCTCGCGGCCGGTATTTCTCAAGCGATGAACGCCACGATGCTGGGTCTCGGGGTCGCGATCCCGTGCATGATCGCGTACAGCTTCCTGATCAACCGCACGAACAGGCTCATTGCCGAAGTCGACCAATCGGCGGTCAAAATCATCGATATCCTCAAACAGCGGTACTACGCGGCTGAGTCGGAAGTCGCCGAAGTTCCCGCCAACGTTGTTGAGATGCCGCAAGTCGCGCAAATCCCAAGGAGGAGCGCATGAGCGCTGTCGTTTCCGAATCCTCGGGCAAACGCGGGGGCGCATGCCAGGATTTCGAGATCAATATCGCCTCGATCATTGACGCGTTCACGGTGTTGATCGCTTTCATGCTCGTTTCGGCATCGTATCTTTCGATCGGAATTCTGGATGCCGGCGTCGCCGCGGCGGGAATCGCCTCGAACGGGAATACCCCGCCATCGGTGAACGTGACCCTTGAAATCGTTAAGGGCGAAAAACTCGTCCTTAAAGTCACGGGAAAAGCGAACAACACCATTAACATCGAGCCGAAGTCGGGAGCCGCTGATTACGTCGCGCTCACGGATCACATGAAGGGGCTCAAGTCGAAATGGCAGGACATGAATGCGGTGACGCTGCTCGCGGACGAAACGGTCGAGTATAAACAGGTCGTCAAGACCATGGAAGTGTTGCGTCAGAGCATGCCGGTCGTGCTGCTCGGCGGTTTTTAGGAGAGGCACATGAAGAAATCCTTTCTCGGCAACCGGACACACCTGAGCGACGAGATGAGTCTGCAGATCACTTCGATGGCGGATATCTTCATCATCATTCTCGTCTTTCTCCTGAAAAGTTATTCGACGGGGGCAATGAACCTGGCGCCAACGAAAGGGATGACGCTGCCGTCGGCCAAAACCGACGACATCAGCGTCGAGGCCTTGAAGGTCGAAATCTCTGAAACCGCGGTGCAGATCGAGGGTCAGCCGATCGTGGATCTCCAGGCCTTCCGCTTTGACGGCAGGGATCTGCAAAGCAACGGGTCTTCCATCAAGCTGATGAAGGCGATCGATATTCACCGGCAGCGGCAACTGCTGATCGCGAAGGCGAACTCCTCGGTCAAGATCGATCCGAAGATCATCATCTTGGCTGATCAAAAGGCCCCTTACACGACTGTTAAAACGGTTCTCGCCTCGGCGGCCTTGAACGGCTACACCGATTTCAAACTTGCAGTGGTCAAGGGAGAATAGAATGAGCCGGCTTTGGACGGCAGCCGTTTTCGCCGTTTTCGGAACCGGTATCGTCGGTGACGCCGTCCTCGGTCCTCCGCGTTGCGCCTGGGGCGCCGACGCGAAAGCGATCTCCGAGAGTAAAGAGCAGTTCGAACGTGATGTGGACCAGGTCGCGGCAGCTTCGCAGGAAAAGGCGATCACGAAACTTTCCGGCCTCTTGAAAAAATACCGCAATTCTCATCAGGAACCGGTTCTGCTCGCCAGGTTGGCTGACCTTCAGCAGCAGTATGCCGCCATTCTTTTCCGGATCGCGCACGGCGCGGCGGCTCGCGCCGGAAAAAAGCCGATGACCGACATCGCAGCCGTGAACAGGGTCAATAAGCAGGCGATCGCGACCTTGACGGCCCTGATCACGCGTTACCCCGATTATGACGAAATCCCTCACGCGTATTACATGCGCGGAAAGGCGTTCGAGGAGATCTCCGACAAAAAATCCGCGGCTCGGGACTATCGGTACCTGGTGGAGCATTATTCGGCGGCTGAAGACGCGCCGGCCGCCTACATGTCGCTCGCGGAATTTTCGATCGAAGCGAATGATCACCCGAGGGCGATCACTTATCTTAAAAACGTCGAAAAATTGCCAGAAAACCCTTATTATCCCTTCGCGCTCTATAAGCTCGCCTGGTCCTTCTATAATCTTAAGAACATTCCGGCGGCTCTCTCCTATATCGAACGGCATGTTGAGTTGTTCAGGAAGAAGCAAACCGGAGCGGAAACCGGTGCTTCATCTGACCTGGCGCTTCACGAGAATTCGTTGATGGATGCCGTGACCTTTTTTCTAGAGGGATATGAACAGGATCTCCCGCAATTTCGGTTGGCGGAGGCGATGGGCTACTTCAAGAGACTCGACTCGGGGCCGTCCTTGGGCAAAATGTACTCGCGTTTCGCCAAACTCCTGCGCTCGCATGATCACGAGGCCGATCTCGTCACTTGGAAAGATCAGGTTCTGCTGAATGAATCAGAGCGGCCTGAAAGCCTCGATGTGCTTCTGACTACTTACGAATATCAGCACATGAAGCGTCGTTATCCCCAGCTTGTCGAAAGTGCCCGCGACATGGTCAAGCTCTTCGGGAAAAGCAGCGCTTTTCCCGCTTTCAAGCACGCGCAGAAGCTCCTGCTGGAAACTGCGGAAGGGCTCCATGCGCTGATTCTCAAAAACAAGGCGAATACCGAGGTGCGGTCCCTCAGCGTGACGCTTGCCGCGATTTATGATGCATTTACGCGCATCGTCGACAGCTCGGACCCGCGTGTCCCGCGTGTTCATTACAATCTTGCCGAAACCTTGTTCGCCATAAAGGATTTTCCCGGCGCGACCGAGCATTACCGTTGGGTCGTCGAGCACTCCGCTCCGGATAAGTGGGATTCCGATTCAAGTCTGAAAGCCATCGCCGCGCGCTATGAGGTTCTTCACGAGCGCCAACTCACGGCCAAGGAAATCACGCCCCGTTCATTCGCGGACAATTCCACCAAGGCCTTGGAGCCCTTGCTCGGAGAGTGGATCAACTGGCTTGATATTCACGCGAAACATTATTTCAAGACCATGAAAAAATCGGCTAAAAAGCCGGCGGATAGGACCGAGGCTTTTCTCTTCGAGGCGAACCGGGCGCTGTACGCCCAGGGACACATCCTCCGGTCCGTCGAGAGGATGAAGTCGTTCGCCGAGGACCACCCGTCGTCAGAATTCGCGATTCCTTCGGCAAGTCTCGTGGTCGACACTTATGTCACCAGCGCGGAATGGGACAAAACAAATCGCCTGGCGCTGGACTTTTTGGATGAGGAGACCTGGGAGGGCACCGAGTTCAATAAGCGCCTGGTCGTGATTGCCGCTGATTCCTCGTACAAGCTGATCGAGAATCTTTACAACGCCAAGGACTACGCGGGCGTCATCCGTGATTCCGAAAAGTTTTTCAAATCCTATTCGGCAAGCGCGAGGTTTTCGGATTGTCTGGGTCTGGCGGGGCGTTCGGCCCTCGCGCTCAGTGATAAAGAGGCCGCGGGACGGTTCTTCACGCGCCTGATAGCCGAGGCGCCCAATTCGGAGAACGTGCCGGAGGCGCTCCTTGCCCGGGGCCTTCTGGCCGAAGAACGCTATGAGTTCGCTATGAGTTCGCTTCGGCCGCGAAAGATTATCGGGCGTATCTGAATCTGATCGGGAAAACGAAAAGTGCGGGAAGCAAGGAATCCGAGGCATTGCGACGGAAGACTCTTATCCTGACCTGGCTGGCCGCGGACGAGGCTGAACTCCGGATCGCCCTGAACACCCCTGCCATATGCACGGAATCACTCGCTACGGAGTGCGACCGGTACTTCGCGCTGAACGCGCTCACGGCGGCCGATCGTGCCGGTTCGCAGCCCACGACCGAGGATGCTCTCGGAAAAGTGAAGGACTCGTCGGGTGAAAACCGTACATTGTGGTCCGCGGTCGCACTCGAGGGCGCCAAGCATCTGTCGTTTCGCGACCGGTTGTACCTCCTGCGCCAGGTGGCAAGCGGATGGGAGGATGCCGACCCGCTGATCAAGTTCACGTTGATTCCGTATCTTTCGATCTCGATTCCGAGGACGTTTCAAATCAATCGGATGGCCATGTCGAGCATTGCTCCG
>DATDSK010000229.1:0-18254 GCA_035291325.1 Bdellovibrionota bacterium
CATTTCAAGAAAAGAGAAGCGAAACAAATCGTCCCCGACTACATACCGGATGAGGCCTATTTAGAGGATCGCAAACTTGGTGTTCAAATAGAGTATTACCAAAGCAATAGCCGGGTTCACTCAATTACGTGGACCGCACCACAAACTCAAAACTAACGTCGGATACTCTGACCCGCGCCCTTAAGCTGGGTACCTGGATTAATAGTTTCAGTAGGTACGGACACCAACTTTTCCGATACAATACTATCATATTCGAAAATTTTTCCAAAACACGAGATTGGAGCAAACGTGAGAACAACTATTATTGCTGGAGTAGTCGTGGCATTGATGCACAGCATGTGTCTGGCTGCCGATGCGCCAGAGCATTCTTCAAAGGGGCTGTGCGCAGACCCCGGCATGAAGGAACTTTTCTATTCAGCATTCATGAACAGCTCACACATGCTGAAGCACAGGTACACGGTGTATTATCGGCTGGTTTCCGACGAAACCAACAAAGCGTTCGATAGCAGCTGTAAACTCAATCCAGACGGAAAGGCCGTCGCGCGCCATACCGAATCCGCTTGTTTGAAAGCTTGCGATAAGAATGCAACCGGCTATTTCAAAAGCATTCTCCCCACCAAAGGGAAAGAAAAAGAATTATTCAACGAATGTGCTCTGGTCTGCACGATGACTTCCATGTCCATGTGGCACTTCGTCCTTGGTGCCGGAAAAGCGAGTGCCTGTGCCTCCGAAGTTGCCCAGCTCAAAGAGGCGGCGATTAAGCAATCCCCGAGCGTTGCCGGGTTTTCAAAGCTAAAGAAAGCCATTACGCAAATTGCGGATAAAATCGCGGCTGACGGCGACACCGCAGGCGCCGCGAAATAAAGCGTTGAGTGACACTCCCCGGGGCTCATGCCCCCGGGGACACACAGCTAATCGCCGCCCTACGCAGCTCCGTGAACCTCACCGCGCTCTTCGTTCTTTAAAAAGTCGAGCAGCGCGAATTTTTCAGCATCGATTTCCTGCCGCGATCTGAAGCCCAAGCGCCGAAACACCGTCGTCGGCGGGCACCAGCCTTTCACGGCGTGAAGAAGCAAAAAGGCCATCTGGCTGCTGAAGAAATAAAGCCAACCCTTGCGACCCTTTATACCTGCCGTGAAAGCCGCGCCTCCGACAATCGCGAAATTGGCCATGACGGCGCGGTCGACATCCCATTCCCGTTCGAGTTCAGCCAGTCTCTTGACGATTGCGTCGTGACCCTGATTCTTCAAGAACGCAATCCGCCCCTCCGCCTCTCGATCAATCCGTTCATTCACGTAGGGGGCGGTCTCATCTCTGATTCGATCGAATTCTTTCATAAGACTCTCCGGTCATTCTTGTCGTGGGAAGTCAAGGGAAGTCAGGCTCAAACAACACGCTTCAGCATCCGCCCGCCCTCACAGTTTTGGATACCGATAAGTTGGTTAGCGGGGCAGTATTTCGTAACCCCAGTAAAAATTCCTGAAGTGGCAAACACCCCTAACAGGCCTCGCAGCCATCCGGGTCCCGAAATCAGAACAGCAGCCGTTCCAGCGGCAATTCCGAAAGCCAATCGGCCATATCTTTCCTTCGGACCAACATTGCATGTCATGAACGCGTCTCCTCTTGTTTCCGTTTCGTTGTGCAAGGCGGGCTCCAATAGACTACGGCTTCAACTGCATCAAAGCCTTACCGCTTTCCATGTCAGCGGGTACCGACGTGTGCTCGTGGATGACCAGCCACTTCCCGTTCATCTTGCGGAAGCACGCCGTCCAGCGCAGCCAGACGTCGACCTCCTCGGTGCCGCTCATTCTGAAATGATGTAAGCCGCGGCAAACGCCCAAATCATTGCTGACATCGATCTTCAGATCTCGAAATTCCAAGGTGATCTGCCCTTGCATCATCGGAAGGCTCTTCGCCCAGACCTCACGCCAAGCCTCGATTCCAACATGCTGCAGCGGGGGCATGAGGTCGAAAGCCACGATCCCCGGGGCATAACAGGCGACGATTTTTTCGAGATCCTTTGCGCGAAAGGCCTCCGAGAAGTTTTCAATCGCCTGTCTGATTTCCGCTTCGTCGTCGTTCGTCTGCCGAATTGGATGCACATTGCTCATCGGCGGTTTTGGGGCTTCAGTCGGTTTCTTTTTTTTAAGGATGTTCACACCGCGAAATCTTGCAAAGTTGATACTAATAATTCCACGCGGGCTTCGACCCGTCTGGCCTGTGACGTGCAAGCCCGTCGTTTAGGGAGAATCAATACATGGCACGGCCCGACAGCTCTTACCTTCTTGAGCTTCTGAACAGATCGTCGGACGAAATTCTCCGCGACTGGACGGCGAACCAATTTCGGAATCCGAGACTTCGGCCCGAACTCCTGCGCGAATCCGAACTGCGTGACCAGTCGAGCACTTTCCTCGAGTCACTCCGAACGGCGATCTCGAATATTGAACAAAGACAGGGCGACCTCACCAATATCCTGCTCCAGGAATGGAACGAAACAAAGCAGCTCCTCGAAACAATTTCCCGCTCGCGAAGTCAGAAAGGCTTCACCCCTTCTGAAACAGCTGGATTAATTTTTTCATTGAAGCAATCTCTATTCTCCCGAATTCGCGCTGAGCTGCGCGAATCTCCTGATCAGCTTTATCAGGAGATCTCGCAAGCAAACGCGGTTCTGGATATGCTCGCACTCTTCACCACCGAGGTCTTTCAACGTTCCCGCGAGCAAATCATCGCGCGTCAACAAGAGGAAATGCTCGAGCTCTCCACACCCGTAGTGAAACTCTGGGATAGAATTCTGGCGCTTCCGATGATCGGGACCCTGGACAGCGCGCGCACCCAGGTGGTCATGGAATCTCTTCTCCAGAAAATCGTTGAGACGGGTTCCGAGGTCGCCATCATCGACATCACAGGCGTGCCAACCGTTGACACCCTGGTCGCGCAACACCTTCTCAAAACAGTGTCGGCCGCGCGCCTCATGGGCGCCGACTGCATTATCAGCGGGATTCGGCCGCAGATCGCGCAAACAATGGTGCACCTCGCGGTTGATCTTTCGAATGTCACAACAAAGGCAACCCTGGCGGATGCCTTCCTGGTCGCGCTCGAGCGGCTCGGCCATATTCCCGAAGTCCGCCGTCGCGAAGAACCTACTCCTGGAAAGAAGCCCGAGACGGCCGGCTTCTTCGGAACGCAGGCCACGCGAAAAATCGCGTAACTGGCGAAAGGTGCCTTTATGGATCGGATTCCAATCTTAAAACTGGGAAACTTCCTCCTGGTGACGATCCAGGTCGATATGTATGACCAGCTCGCGATCGCTTTACAGGACGACCTTACCAGCAAAATCGTACAAGCCGGGGCCAAAGGAGTTCTGATCGACATTTCGTCCCTCGAGGTGGTTGATTCGTTCATGGGAAGAATGCTCGCGAATATTTCGGAGATGACCCGGGTTTTGGACGCAAACACGGTCGTCGTTGGAATGCGTCCCGCGGTCGCGATCACGCTCGTCGAACTCGGCCTGTCGTTGCCAGGAGTCCAGACCGCTTTAAGCGTCGATAAGGGTATGGCGCTCCTGAATGCGATGCGGGAGGAGCGGCCAAGTGAGGGACTCGGTGAACGGGAACCTGGCGCAGCTTAGACAAATCGCCGTAATCGGATCAGAGATTATCGCCATTCGCACTGATTCGGACATCGTCCAGGCCAGGCACCTTGTCCGCCGTTGGTCGAATCAGATTCAGCTCAGCCTGATCGATCAAACCAAACTGGTGACTGCGTCCAGCGAGCTGGCCCGCAACGCGATGGTCTATGGTGGCGGGGGAACACTCACGATTGAGCTGGTCGAAACTTCTTTGAGAAAAGGACTTAAATTGACCTTCGAAGACAAAGGGCCGGGCATTGCTGATGTGGAATTGGCAATCCGGGATGGCTTCACGACCGGATCGGGCCTGGGTCTCGGTCTCGGCGGCGCGAAACGCCTGGTCGATGAATTCTATATCGACACAAAAATCGGAGAAGGGACACGTGTCACGGTTTATAAGTGGAAGCAATGAAGCCCGCCTGTCGATCCTAGTGCCGATCGCGGATATTTCGCAAGTCGGAGAAGCTCGGCGGCGTGCGACCGTCCTTGCTTCGACGATCGGATTCAGCGAAACGGATATCGGCAAAATCGCCATCATTGCCACAGAACTGGCCAACAATCTCATCAAACACGCCATTACCGGACAGCTGATCCTTACGGTACTCGCCGGTCCAGAAGAGGGGCTGACCTGCTTCGAACTCCTTTCCTTGGACCGTGGGCCGGGGATCGTCAGTATCCCTGAAGCGCTGCGGGACGGTTTCTCCACGGCGGGCAGTCCCGGCACTGGTCTCGGTGCCATCCGACGCTTGTCGAGCACGTTTCATTTGTATACTCAACTTGGAATCGGGACCGTCGCGGTCGCTCGAGTCACGAAAAAAGCAACGCTCGCCTCAAAAGAGCGACACACCGACGTGGGAGTCATCTGCCTGCCCTACCCCGGAGAGCGGGCGTGCGGAGATGGCTGGGCAGTCGAGTTCCTTGAAGAGGGCCCTCTCTTCATGGTGGTTGACGGACTGGGACATGGCCCTGGAGCCGAGCAGGCCGCTGAAGAAGCGATTCATACTTTTAGGAAAAACAGGGAACAAGATTTTCAGGAAATCTTTCGACGCGAAAACCTCGCTTTGCGAAGTACTCGCGGTGCGGCACTCAGTATGGCTCAAATACGCTGGAATCGAAACGAGCTGATATTCGCCGGGATCGGCAATGTTTCTGGAGCGATCGCCCGGCCCGAGGGCACGAAGATCCTGACGACTCAGAACGGCACTCTCGGCACGGAACCCCGGCAACTCAGGATCATCTCGGTTCCCTGGTCGGCGGAATCGCTCCTGATTATGAATTCAGACGGCTTGATGACCCAGTGGAGACTCGACCGATATTCCGGACTCATAACGCAACACCCCAGCATCGTGGCCGGCATTCTTTATCGCGATTTCAACAGAGGCACCGACGATGTCACGGTTCTCGCAGTCAGAACCTCACCAGGAGCTGACCAGTGACAGACCGGACAGTTTTTTCGATGCAGATCAAAATCGAGCATGACATCGTCCTCAGCCGCCAAAGGGCAAGACAGATCGCGGCAGCCCTGGACTTCGAAACACGTGATCAAACCGGATTCGCGACCGCTGTTTCGGAAATCGCGCGAAACACCTATCAGTATGGAAAGGGCGGCCGGGTTGAATTTTCAATTTTGGGGGAGTCTCCGAAGCAACTGCTCTCCGTCGTCTTTCGAGATGAGGGACAAGGAATCCCCCATTTACAGGAAATCATGGATGGCACGTATGAATCACCGTCCGGAATGGGACTGGGCATACTGGGCGCGAGAAGACTCTCTGACGAATTCGAACTCACCTCATCAGAGAATGGAACGATCGTCAGGATCGGCAAATACCTGCCGCCGCACAAACAAGGGATCGGCGTCCCGGAGATCCTGAAACTCGTCGACGCCCTGGCAACCCAGGCGCCGCAGACCCCGTTCGAGGAAATTCAGCGCCAGAACCAGGATCTCCTGCGTGCCTTGAATGAGCTGCAGGCCCGACAAGAGGAACTGGCCCGCGTGAATCGTGAACTGGAGGATACGAACCGCGGAGTCGTTGCGCTTTACGCGGAGCTGGACGAACGGGCGGGCTACCTCCAGCGCGCCAGCGAACTGAAGACCCGTTTCCTGTCCAACATGACTCACGAATTTCGTACTCCGTTGAATTCAATCATGAGCCTCTGCCGACTGCTCTTGGACCACGTCGACGGCGATCTCACCTCTGAGCAGGAAAAACAGGTCAAATACATTCAAAAATCAGCCGAAAGCCTTTCGGAGCTGGTCAATGATCTGCTCGACCTCGCTAAAGTTGAAGCGGGCAAAACAACCGTTCAGCCAGAGCCCATTGATATCCAAAACCTGTTTTCCACCTTACGCGGAATGCTTAGACCGCTACTCGCCACCAACGAATCGGTTCAGCTGATTTTCGAAGACCTCCGGTCAGATCTCCCGACCCTTTACACGGATTCAGCCAAACTCTCCCAGATTCTCCGCAACTTCATCTCGAACGCACTCAAATACACCGAAAAAGGAGAAATCCGCGTCAGAGCCGAACCAAAGGCGAACAACACCGTCGTTTTCGCGGTTTCTGACACCGGAATCGGCATCGCGAAGGAAAACCATGAGCGTATCTTCGAGGAATTCATGCAACTGGAGTCCAACCTTCACAAACGGACCAAAGGCACGGGACTCGGCCTTTCGCTCTCGCGCAGATTGGCCGCCCTGCTCGGCGGCAGGATCCATCTCGAAAGCACTCCAGGCGCGGGCTCGACCTTCTTTCTCGAATTGCCAGCTCAGTATTTGGGCGCAGCTCAGGAAATGGCTATACCGGAACCGGCGCAGGCCAAACCCAAGGTACTCATCATCGATGACGACGAGATCGCCCGATACGTGCTCCGAACGGAGCTCACAAAGCAATATGCTCTCGTTGAGGCCAGCAATGGCCCAGAGGGTTTGACTCTTGCGCGCCAGCACCGTCCTGACGCGATTGTCCTCGACCTCATGATGCCCGGTATGCCGGGAGCCGAAGTACTTCGAAAGCTCGGCGAGGATCCCAAAACGGCGGACATTCCGGTCATCATCAATACTTCAAAATCCCTCAGCGAAACCGAACTGGCTTTTCTTAAACGAACCACCGTCGCCATCGTTAAAAAAGACAGCAACGCGCGGGAAACGCTTCTCTCGTGGCTTCGAGCAGCGGTCGGATCCGACGTTAACGCCCGGCTCAAGGAGGCTTTGCATGGATAAACCGCGAATTGCGGTCATCGACGACGACCAGGTTAACCGCTACACAATCAGCAAGATCCTGGAACGCGGCGGATATGAGGTACTTCAAGGTGACACGGGTGAAGCCGCGCTTCGCCTCGCGCAAACCAATCCGGAACTCATGGTGCTCGACGTCCAACTCCCGGACATTATCGGTTATGAGGTGGCCGCCAGACTCAAGGCCGACGCGAGAACCGCCAGCATTCTGATTCTCCATCTTTCGGCTACATTCGTGCGAAGCAGCGACCAAGTATATGGCCTGGAACACGGAGCCGATGCTTACCTGACCCATCCGATTGAACCACCCGTTCTCCTCGCAACGATCAAGGCCCTCCTGCGGGCGCGATCCGCCGAACTGGCGCTCAGAGCGGCGCACGAGCAGCTCACGCTCGCCCTCGATGGCGCGAGAATGGGAACCTGGGACCGGGACTTGGTTGCAGGTCGCCTGACGATTTCAGAAAAATGCGAGCAACTCCTTGGTTTCAGCCCCGGGGAATGGCCGGGTGTCGAAGAGGCGTTCTTCGCGCACCTCCATCCGGATGACAGGGACCGAGTCAGCCACCTGATCGATTCGGCCGTCAGGGAACACCGGTATTACGAAGCCGAGTACCGGAGTATCTGGCCGGACCAGAGCGTCCACTGGCTTCTAACCAGAGGTCACGCGTATTACGATGAAGCAGGAAAGCCAAACCGGATGGCGGGAACCATGGTCGACATCTCGCCTCGCAAGGAGTTGGAACAGCAAAAAGATGTTCTCGTTTCAAAACTTGAGGAGGCGATCACGTCACGCGACGAGTTTCTCTCGATTGCAACGCATGAACTTAAAACTCCCCTGACGTCCCTCAATCTGCAACTCCAGCTTTTGGACCGTCAACTCCGCCCAATTCCCGATCTCGCGCCACTCCCGGGAATCGCTATACCCTCGTCAACGCTGAAAAGAACGGTGGCTGCTTCGGAGCGGGAGAGCAGAAGGCTCGGACACCTTCTTGACCAGTTACTGGATCTCACGCGAATTCGCGCCAAGCGTTTCGACATCGAAAGATCCGAAGTTGACCTGGGCAACGCAGTTCACGAAGTCGTGGCCAACTTGTCAGAACAAGCCCACGAAGCCGGAAGTACCATTTCCATCGAAGGGGAGCAGCATCTTGTCGGCTTTTGGGATCGGAGCCGAATCGACCAGGTTCTGACAAATCTCCTTTCAAATGCGATCAAATATGGAAAAGGCAAACCTATCGCTGTCAGGCTTTCGCACGACACCCAAAAGAATCTCGCCCGTCTCGAGGTGACCGACTCGGGTATCGGAATCGCCCCTGAAATGCAGTCCAGAATCTTCGAACGCTTCGAGCGGGCTGCCGAAATAAAAAGCACGCACGGCCTCGGCCTCGGTTTGTTTATCGTAAAACAGATCGTCCAGGCTCACTCGGGAACAATCACCGTCAAAAGCGCACCGGAACAGGGCTCGACGTTCACGGTTGAACTGCCCATCCGAGGCCAGAGCCACTAGAATCAAATCAGCGGGCCCGTTCAATCACTGCAATCATCAGGAACCTATGATACTGTGCCCGGCATGGACTCACTCTCTCTCTTCTCAATTGGCCTGGCCGGATTCGCTGCCGGAGCCGTTCATGTGGTAACCGGCCCCGATCACTTGGCCGCAGTCGCACCGCTTGCAATCCAGGAAAATAAACGTCCATGGATTCTCGGATTGAAATGGGGACTCGGCCACGCTTCGGGCGTTGTTCTCGTGGCGGTCTTTGCCTGGCTCCTTCGCGAAACGCTGAGGGTCGAGGTCTTCTCTTCTCATTGCGAACGCCTCGTGGGGCTCATGCTGATTGCAATCGGAATCTGGGGCCTTCGGCGAGCCTTTGGGGTTCACGCGCATCCGCACCGTCATCCGGCGGACCACCCGACAGAACACACCCATCTCCATCTCCATGCCGAACGGGATCATCGATCCCACACCCACGCGGCACTCGGCGTGGGAATCCTCCATGGCCTTGCGGGCGCTTCTCATTTTCTGGGGGTGCTTCCGGCCCTTGCCATGCCAACCCGTACGGCCGCGGCTGTTTACCTCGTTCTATTCGGAACCGGGACCATCGTTTCCATGTCCGGTTTTTCATTTCTGATCGGAAACGTTGGATCGCGTCTGGCTCATTCAGGGTTGAATTACTTTCGCGGAATCGCCGCTACACTATCGACCGCGTCGATCGCCCTCGGGATTTTCTGGATCGCCCACTGACTAAAGAAGCGGAATCAATACCGCAAGCTCCTGGGCAGTGAAAGGTTTCACCTCGGTTCTTGAAGCGCAGAGGGCGTGAATCGCTGACATTGCACGCCCTGTATACGCTTCCTCAGAGGAGTAAAGGACTTCGCGGAGTTCACCTTCGGCGAGGACAAGCTTGAGATAATCATCATCGACGGCTCCGAGACTGTACCGATTTCGCATCCTTGCAAAAAGAGTATCGGGGTATTTTTGCGACACGGTCGCGAACTTTTCGCGAAGTTCGTTGTGCTGAACCTCGAAATACCGGAGCCGTTCACTGACCCTTTTTTTCACGTCCGCCGAAGAATATACGGTCGCTGGTCCCAGGGGATCCGATTCGACATCATAATCAATGACGGGATTATCAACCCTCAACACACGATCCTCAATGACTCGACCCAGCCCGTGAATGGCCGTCCCGGTCCAGATTTTTGCGGCCTGGGCAGGAAGGTAAATGGGGCCAAAGGGGAGAAGCGCGAGAGAAAAGTAATGAACTGCTTCGCGAAAACGCCTCTCTTTATATGCGCCTTTCGAGATCTTTCTAATCTCGCCCAGATACTCGCCCTGGTTTTTCGCAAAGCCACGACTTACCCGATTTCTCGAG
Organism: Bdellovibrionota bacterium; assembly: GCA_035291325.1. Lineage (GTDB taxonomy): Bacteria > Bdellovibrionota > UBA1018 > UBA1018 > UBA1018 > XYD1-FULL-55-31. The sequence goes on from DATDSK010000229.1 coordinate 9,734, forward strand.
CGAAGAAGACGATAAGCTTCCTGCAGTTCCGGGTCCTCACAAACAGGAGCCTCCTGAGCCGCGAGAGCGGTATATCCCTGCTGAGTGGATAGAATTCCACCGAAGGCCAATACGAATGCGAGGCAACCAAATTTCCACATAATAAATATCTCCGCAAACCATCCAGCGAATCGTCGTCCGGTTTGTTGCAGACAAGATGCCAGTCAGAATCGTTTAAAGCCCGTAGCTAAGTCCGCGTGAAAAAACAGATTATTCCGTGAAAACCGATTCCATTTCGTTCCCGCCTTGTTCAACTGTTCAAAAGTTCATCAGAGAATTGGTTGGTGTTTTTACGCACTTCGTTATAAACACCGCAGGACATTCGGAGGTCCTGAATGATGAAGTATTTTTCGGTTTCGCTCGTCCTGGTTTTTTCGATCTTTTCCACCGGAGCGTTCGCGAGTTCAGACGCACGAGACCTTCGCTGTGATCACCGCATCCGGCGTGCCGCGACCGCCGAACAAATTCGCCTCGCGAACAGAGCTGCGGAACACGCCTTCTTCGGCTCAGCGATGATTCGCAAAACCAGCTCCGCATTCGAAATCTATCAAGTTCAAAGCTGCGTTGATTCCCGAGCGAGCTTCGAGGGTCTCGCTATGCAGTATAAGCTGACCGCCGAAGGCCCTCGCAATCCGAGAAGCGTTTATACCTGCCTCTCAAAATTTCGCCGAACCAAACAAAATGGTCGGTGGTTGCAATGGACACACGTCGATACTGATTGCGGACTTTCCCGAAACCAGAACCTGCCTTTGCCGGGTTCGCCCGTGGATTCACCAGCGGACTCGAATTATGGTGCGGGTGGCACGGGCGGAGCCGGTCCGGACGAAATCTTCGACCCCGATCTCTCCCGCCGGGACCCCAGCTACGGGTCGGGACCGGATGACGTCTACGACGGCGAGAGTGGCTCGGGTGGGCCCACTTTCCCGGGCGATGGCTCCGGTTCTGGCGACGACATCTATCATTGATTTTCTCAGCGGCGCTCTTTATCCTTTCTGAATGGGCCTCTGCCTAACCTACGGACGGGTTTTCCGGGCTTTACAGGTTTTATTGATCTTGGCGATCACCGCAGGCACTTCAGCTTGCGGGAAGGATCTGAGCACGCCGATTATGAAGGATCCTGATCAACCCTTCGTCGGCGAAGATCCTGAGCTCCCCTACACTCCTCCCGAATTGCCGAATCGTCCCGATACCCCGGACCCAGAGCCCCCCTCTCCGCCGCCCCAGGAACATCGTCCCACAAAATACTGCGCACAAAACCCGGACGGGTCGTTCTCAAGCGATCGCTTCGAAGGAGGAGAAGCCAAGACTTACAAATGGGGGAACGGCGGAGGCTGCATCATGAGACCACTTCGGGAGGTCTGGGCCGTGGCGGCCAACCAGCCCATCATGAAATGGAATGATGTCACCCGTTCCAGCTACACACGCGGATTCAATTTTCCGAGCCCGCACGTCGTGCTCCTGTTCAACGTCCATTACGAGGTCGACGATTTTATCACGGTGAAATGGGATATGTCCTGGTCCCACAGTTTAAAGAGGGGAACCAGTGCTAAGCCGGAAAAGATCTTAATCAATTACGCGAAATACCACGGAACGAGCTACATAGAATATTGGGAAGGCTCCATTTTCATCAGCCAAGTCACCCCTGAGGTCACGAGCCTTTTCATGCAGAATCAGATCGACGCGAGCCGCACGAGCGTTGAGGACGCGGTCGCAACCGTCGCGGAAGTATTCCATAAGCTCAGAACGCAAGCGCCGGACTGGCAGGTCTTGCCTTAAGGAAGGCCTATCCCGCTTTCAGCGATTCAAGCCGATCGCGGTCGTCCAAAGCGGCGAGGTCGGTGTAGCCGCCCAGAATTTTCCCGTCAACGAAGATCTGGGGGACTGTTTGCATTCCTGAACGTCTTTCGAGCGCGTCCCACTGGCCATCATCATTCGGGTCAATCATGATCTCCTGAAAGGCAACACCGCGACTCTTCAGAAGCGCTTTCGCTCGCACGCAATAGGGGCATGTTTTAGTCGTATAAACTTCGATTTTCAGCGTCATGGGTGGTCCCGTATTCCAGTTACGCTGTCACGGCCCCGCTTGCAAGTCCGAACAAAAGTGATAACAAGCAGCTATTTTTTGCCGCAACTTTTCCGCAGTTTAGGCTAATATCGACTCCATGAACGCTGATCAACTTTGCCCCTGCGGATCGCAAATCAACCTGAGCGGCTGCTGCCTGCCCTTCATCGAACGGCGAAAACAGCCGGAAACAGCCGAAAAACTTTTGAGAGCCCGGTACACCGCATTCACGCTCGGGCAAGTGGACTTCATCATCGACACGCATCATCCCGAAACACGAGGTGACGTGAAGCGTGACGAAATCGAAGAGTGGTCACGCGAGTCAACCTGGCTCGGCCTCAAGATCGTCGAATCGAAGGCGGGGGCGGCAACCGACTCTGAAGGCCTGATTACGTTTTGCGCAAAATACGAGCTGCACGGCAAAGTCGAGGATCATTGGGAGGTCAGTCAGTTCAAAAAAGAAGACGGCCAATGGCGCTTTTTCGACGCGCGAGCTCTCAAGCAGGAGCCGTTCAAGCGCACGGAACCCAAAGTCGGACGCAACGATCCCTGTCCCTGCGGGAGCGGGAAAAAACAGAAGAAGTGCTGTAACTCGTAGCCGCATCGCGATCCCGGTTATCACCGAAGCGGCACATGACCTGCAATCCACGTCCGTATGGCAAAATACAATAATTCTGCCCTCAAGGCGGGCTTTTTGTTCCTGAGCGCTATTGGTCTGAGCATCACTGCCTTCAACGCGCAAGACCCCCCCCCCGAGGAAAAGGCAGCCGATCAGCAGCTCGTCAATAAGGCAGCCCACGCCCTCAATGATATCGTTCGCAAGGCAATGCCGACAGTTGTGAGTATTAGCGCCGTTAAAACGTACTCGTCCGGCGAGGGCCCCGCTCCCGGAATGCCGCCGCTCCCCTTCGGATCCGACGAGCCTGGGCAACCGGGTGAACCGTCTGAGGGAATCAATCCTCGCGCGCTCGGTGTCGGCTCAGGAGTGATTATCCGACCCGACGGGATGATTCTGACAAACAGCCACGTCGTCGAGGGTTCCGAGCGCATTACGGTCACCTTTGATGAGAAGCGTAAAGGCTCGGCACACATCGTCGGAATCGACACCAAAACCGACCTCGCAGTCATTCAGCTCGACAAACAAACCAACGGCGAAAAAAATCTGCCCGTTCTTGAATTCGGCGACTCCGATGACATTAAAGTCGGCGACTGGGCTCTGGCGATCGGAAGCCCGTACGGCTTAATCCGATCGGTCAGCTTCGGAATCATCAGTTCCAAAAGCCGCGCGGAGATGGGCGTACTCGACATTGAGGATTTCATTCAAACCGACGCGGCGATTAATCCGGGGAGTTCCGGCGGTCCGCTTCTGAACTCCAAAGGCGAGATTATCGGCATCAACACGGCGATATTTTCACAAGGCGGCGGCTTTTCCGGGATCGGATTCGCGGTCCCCTCGCGCATCGCGAAAGAAGTCGCCAACCAGTTAATCAGCGCTGGACGCGTTATACGCGGCTGGATCGGTGTCACGGCCCAGGATCTCGACGAGGACCTTGCAAGCCACTTTAAAGTAAAGGGAACAGCAGGAGCCTTGATCAGCGACGTCCGGCCGGAAAGTCCCGCCAGCAAATCACTGGCTCCCGGTGACGTTGTGGTGAAAGCAAACGGCCTCCCGGTTGAGAGTTCATCCAAGCTCAAGACCCTGATCGGAAAAACACAAATCGGTAAACAAGTTCAGCTCGATATCGTTCGCGATGGCCGCGCTGAAGTCATCACGATCAATAGCCGTGAGGAACCAGGCTCCCGCCCAGCCCAGCTGGCCGGACAAGCCGCCAAGAAGGGGGACCGCCCGGGCCGCGGCTCGCTCGGTCTCGCGGTGGAGGACGTTCCCGATGAAATCGCCCACTTTATCGGAAAACCGAAAAACGCCGGAGCGCTCGTTGTTGGCGTCCGGCTCGGCAGCCCGGCTTTTGACTCCGGCCTATTCCCCGGGGACATCATTCTCAACGCGAACAACAAGGAAGTTCGCAACGCCAAAGAGCTGACCCAGATCACGAAGAAGATGAAACGAGGGGACAGTACGGTTCTCTACGTCCAGCGCGGCGCGGATGATCGCCTCTTTCTCTCACTGAAGATGGCCGCGTAGGGAGAAGAAAGAACTCAAGTCGCAGCATCGTGCTGGCTGCCCCACTGGACTCAATCTTTATCAGAGCGGATGACTCGCAAGGCCTGTTTGATGAGCGTATCAACGTCCTGGTCCTCGAAAACGGCTGAGTCGATCGCTTCCTGCAGCTCCGCAACGTGTTTGGCATCCGCTTTCAAAGCGCGAAGAAGAATGGGCATTCGGTCCTGAGTGTCCGCCTCGAGATAACGAATCCGGCGAATCAACATCCCGGCATTTCCCCTCTTGAGGTGGAGATTGATGAGCATGCAGCCAAACTTCTGATTGGCGAGTTTAATCTGGGCCTGGTCGATCGAATCACAGCCAAGCACCTTGACCCCGGATTTACCCATCTTCACGGTGATGCTTCTGATGAACTCGGGGTCAGGATCGACGACTAGGAGTGCCTTCTGATTGCTTGCGATTCGAATCAGTTCAGCTTTTTTTGCGGACGCAGAATCAGCTTTGACCACGACCTTTTCGCCTGAACAGTTCGCATCAGGCGATCCTTTGACGTCGATCCTCGTCTCGTCATATGCGCCGGGATCACCGCCCGCGACGACGGTTGCGGACGAGTCACTCTCGTCGCTTCCGCCTCCAATGACCTGCGTCTCCAGATCATATCCCTGAAACGGTTGTCCTTCGAAGTGGAACTCCGGATCGGCGTAGACCTCGTACATCATATAAACGAGCGCGGAATCACGCACTCCGTTGCGCTCGATGATCTCGTTTGCGTGCCGAAGCCGGTCGACGATCGTTCGGATCAGGGCCCGGAACCAAAAACGATGTTGCTCGAGCTCCTCGTGAAAACCCTTTTCCGTGATTCGCATCAACTCGACGTCGGTCAACGCGACCGCAGTGGCCGATCGGTTTTTTCCGTCGGCGACCGACATTTCGCCCAAGGCCTGGAGCTCTTTCAGTTCAGCAAGCGGGATCCGTTCTTTGTCATAGTTTCGAAAAATCCCGAGGTTCCCTTTCACGATGAAGTAGAAATATCCGCCCGGGTCACCTTCTCGAAAAACGATGTCCCCCTTCTTGAACAGAACCGTTCTTTGAGGAGTGACTTGTATCGGCTCGCGAGCCGGTTCCCCTCCCATTTGCCTGAGCTTCGCCTCGACGAGTTCCGATCCCGTGGGCGCGACAACTTTTTCCGAAAGGGCTTGTATTTCGGACAGCAGCTCAGGATCCTGGATCCTGTTCCGATGGACGATTTCATTTGCGCCACGAAGCCGAGCCACGAGTACCTTGACGATCGTCCTGAACCAAAGCGGGGCCTGTCGAAGCTGTTCATCAACTTCAGAGCGGAGAATCTTCGCGACGATGACGTCGGTCAGCGCGATAGCCGTCGCCGAACGCATCTGACTATCGATCGTTGCAAGGTCTCCAACGGCTTGAAGCTCCTGAATAACAGCCAAAGGAATTCGGTCATTGCCGTTGCTGCAAAAAACGCCAACGCTGCCGCTGACGACGAAATAGAAGAAATCGCCATCTTCGCCCTCGTGGAAAAGAATCTCTCCCTTTTTGAACTGAAGCTTTTGTTCCAGGATTTGAGGCATATTCAACTCCAGGATAAACTTAGGCCAAACCAAACGCAAATCTCATAAACAACTGCTCTTAGCTGCCTCCGGAGTTGCCGCGAGCATCAAATTAATTTTCGGGTAAGTTGAGATTCATCCCGTCTAGTTCAAAATCACCCGCCGGGAGGCCCTCTCCATGGCAAAAGAAAATTGCACAGCACCAATAATAAACACACCAGATTGCGAACACCTTATGCTGTCTGTAACAAGACATCGCCCCCATTCGGGAGAATATTCAATCTTACCCAATAGCTGATTTTGATTATTGTAAACCCGAATCTCAAATACATGGAAGCTACCCTTCATACCATCTGAAGTGGCCCCGAAATGTTCACGCTTTTCGCCTTCTATTCGCCAGTGAGACCCTTCACAGTCGAGATTGAGCCCCAATGATTCCTCACGTATATCGATATCAAATCTAAGTTCCCAAGATCCGGCAGAACAGCCCACTCCCGGCAGCGCAACACCGAAGTGAACGCGATTCGTCGGATTCATGGGTTCCCACCATTCTCTAGGACTGAAATTGCTAGGACTTAAGGCCCTAATCAGGTCGTGAGAAACTCGATACTGCGTATCATCGATACCCATAATCCCAAGGTACTCATGAATAACGAGGTTAAACCGCGCTATGGTCGCGGTTTCGCCGCGGAGGTCCATCCACCGAGACCGATTAACCTTTATAAGCCTTTTCGAGGGATAATTAATTGCATCGACCTCCTGATCATCCAGCATGAGACGTCCTTCAGAGTAAACGGTCGTATTCGCGATTGCCCCTGAAAACGTGTCAATATTGATTGCAACCGTATTGGATGGAAGGCTTTTCATCAGGATCAGGGCGGTTTGGGCAGTTAAAATAAATTCTGACGCAACTCCATCGCCACCGTTCCCGTTTTCATTACCCCCATAACATAACGACGATACTCCAAAAGATAATGCAATCAGCGTAACTCGCAATTTCATAGTCTCTCATTTCCCCAACGGAAATAGTTGGACGTTTAAACGATACACTTCATCTCTATCCGCATCCCCGGACTCAAGAAACTCACAGAGATTACGGCGAAACTCTGCTATCATCCGCTTGGCATGTGGCAATTTCTTTTTAGAAATGGCCATGGTAATCCCGGTAATATCTCTACTCTGGACCGAATGCTGCTCGAGTGAATAGAGAGCCTTTTCGATATATTGTCGGTGTGCTGCGCGCAAAGCGCCGCTCGGAACGTCAGTCGACGTGGCAAGCGATTGTCCTGTATTTGACCATTTGCCATTTTCCCTGCAGACCATGCCCAAGTTTTCAAGTCGCGTCAGGGCTGAAACCACAGTCCCTGTACTGATATTCAGCTTACACGCGATAAATGAAACCCTATGTCGGCGTGGCTGTATCTCCAAAAGAGACAAAATCGCGAAGTATTCCCAGCTGCTGATCACCTCAAAGATTTCGTCGGCCAAGACTCGGTAATTCTTTTTCTCGCGCGGAACCTCACCGGCGGTGTTTACGAGAATTCTTTGCCTGGTTTCGTAATCCAATCCAATCTGATCTAGGATCTTTTTAGCTGCCTTGGCTGTAAGCGGTCGGCGGCCACTTAGAAGGGCCGAAAGAGTTGCTGAATCAATCTGCAGGCCTTTCGCGAAGGCACGAAGCGAATAACGAGGGTTACGTCTGCTTCGTTCCGTCAATTCATTTCGAAGATAATCAAGCAACATATGCTGACGATCTTGCGATGATCTGATGTCGTTATCAAGTATTTTGCCACAATGTGCGGCAATTTTGCAGCACTCCTCCTTGATCGACAAACTTACGCCCAATGCCAGCCTGTTCCATCAGAGTGACGAGCAATTCTGACGGATTTACCGCCTCGCGCGACTGCCTCTACAAAAAAAACCGGGTGGCCTTTGCGGGCCACCCGGAAATCACAATCTGGGTTAATGCCAGAATTGGGCGTCAGCCTATTGCTGAATCAACCAAGGGCTACTCCCAAACCAAGCGTTCCCATGAAGAAGTTCTCATTCGGTGTGAACGTAACGTCAGGCCTTAGTGAAAGGGCGACGTTCTTCCCGAATCCGATGTCGAGGTCACCTCCGACGTTCGGATAGTACTTCCACAAGGAATCCTGGCTGGCGCTGTCGGTATCCAGGTTCATCGAACTCGCGACCGAGCGGTAAATAACGTTCCCGCCGCCATGAGCCGAGATCCGCAGGCTGTCAGCAATGTTGTATCCGAATTTCAGGTTGGTCGGAATGATCAAGATATTGGCGCCAGGGGCACTGTTGCCACCGGTTGCCACATCCGGGGCCGAACCGAAGAAATTCGAGCCCGGAGAACCAAGATGTGAATAAATGAAGCCGACGCTCGGACCGAGGTACCAGTTCCGCTGCATCGTTTCGCCGAGCACTGATGAAGCGTTGTAGTCCATGCTCAAGCCCAGCGCGCCTCTGCTGGTGTTCGTATCTGAGGTGAAAAGATCCCGATACGCGATCACGCCTACGAGAGGCTTCACGCTGAAAATTTCATCCGTCAGATAGCCTTGAGTCACTTCGCTCGCTTCCGCGGTCGTGGCTCCCGTGGTGGTGGTTTCATCTCGTTCTTGAGCCCATGCAGCGGTCCCTACCACTAACGTCGCTGTCATCAGCCCTAATATGATTCTGCGCATATGTTAGTTCTCCCTTGTTTGACCAGGGAGATTGCAT
>DATDSK010000230.1:0-26661 GCA_035291325.1 Bdellovibrionota bacterium
TTGGGCGGCGACCGCCATGCCGATGAGGTCTTTGGTCTTCTGTTCGAGCGCGGAGTTCGGGTTCAAGTAGAGTTGCGTGAATTCATTCCACGCCCCGACGATTCCCGTGTCGGGCAGCGATTTCAGGAATTCGGGTACGAAACCAAATCGATTCTCGATTTCTTCATAGCATTGTCGTACTTCGGGCTTTTCGATCTTTTCGGCGGCCATGGATTTCCTCCGGGGTGAAGTTTTTGATAGTCGTTGGAATTTCCATGCCACCAGAGTGGGCGCGGCGCCACGCTTTCAGGAGCTTCGGTAAATCGAGTAGTGCGGATAATGCGAGGGAACGAGAACGCCGGAAAGCCAGGGGTGTTGTCGTTCGACTACGTCACGGGACAGGCGACCGCGCGCGATCACCGAAATCGAACGGGCTTTGGCGATTTTCCGGAGGTCCTGCAGTGTTTTCTCGACGGCAGAGCGGGCGCCGTAATCGTATAGAAAATAGTAATCGGCCGGAGTCGGCTCGAAATCATTCGAAGCGAGATCCGTCTCCTGAATTTCAACGAGCGGATATTCGAATTTGGCGAGACAACGGCGAGCCTCGAGGACTCGCTCTTTCACATACTCGTAGCCGATGAAGCGGACCTCGGGATAATGACGGCCAATGACATGCCCCATCCGGCCATATCCGGCGCCAAGATCGACGATGGTCGCTCCTGCGGCGGGTTTCAGGCGGGCGAGCAGTTCGCGAATTTCGGTGTAGGGCGTGAGAAGACTTCTCGTGGGAAGGCCGATCCAGAGTTCCTGTCCGACGTTCTCGTGACGTTTCAGCAACTCGTTTTCGATTCTGCCCGTCTCGAGTCCGAGCCAGCTGTCGACGGCTTCGGCGTGAAGTTGTGCATCGGAGTAGGAGATCCCGTCGGCAAGGGGGAAGGGGTTGTTTGGATCGAAAGGTGGATCGAAAGGCAGCATCCAGCTGGTTTTATCCGGATCTGTTGCGGTGAGTAAAGCCAAAGTATATGATCGGTGAACAATGCTCGCTTCGACCGTTTCCCGCCTCAAGTGCCCGAAAAAAAAGAGGGGAAAAGCCTGTGACGGCCAGCTCGAGCTTTTTGCCGAAGAAATCATCAAGATAGCCGAAGTTCAGGAAGTGCGAACGGGACGTCTCGAATGCGGGCGTTGCAAGGCGAAATTTCCGATTTTGGCCGGCGTGGCGCTGCTTGTTCCGGATGTCAGGTATTTTCTGCTGCAGCACGTGAAAGGAATCAGCAAGACGGTTGCCGATGACGAGATCCCGCGTGAGTATCGCCGTGAGTTCGTCGCCGCGAAAGCCCAAATCGAAACCGAGCACATTGAAGAGGACCTTGAAGCGGAACGGGTGAACGCGCTTTATCTCATGAACCATTATTTGCGGGTTCATGATTCAGGAAGTCTCAAGTATCCATGGTGGAAGCCGCTGTCAGGGGCGGCAAGCCCGGTGATCGACAGCGTCGTCCGCGAGTACTGGGATCACGGACCTTTCGCCAGAATCGAACAATGGATCGGCCGGATCGCGAAGAAAAGTCCTGAAGGCGTCTGTGGGTCGTTCGTCGAGCTCGGCTGCGGCGTCGGGGGCCTTTATCCCGTTCTCAAGCCGTTCCTTTCCTCCTACCTCGGCGTGGACAGCTCGTTCTCGAGTATTGTGCTGGCCCGGCATTTTGCGCTCGGGATGCCCCATGACGGATCGATCGGAATTCCAGAAGACTTGTTGCACGGACCTGTTTCGCGGGAAATCAATCTTGCCCCGGCCACCTCGGCCGGCGATCAGGCGGATTTTATCGTCGGCGATCTTGATGCGCTTCCCGTGAAAAGCGGCGAGTGGGATATTTCCATAGCCCTGAACACGATCGACATGCTGGAGCGGCCCTCGGCCCTTCCGGAGATCCAGCGCGAGCTGCTGGCCGATGGCGCGATCGCGGTTCAGAGCTGCCCTTACATCTGGCATGAAGCGGCGGCCAGCCAGATCCGCGAGGTGTTGCCAGCCGAAATTTCTGATTCGGCACGGGCCGTCGAGTGGCTTTATGAGCAGGCTGGTTTTGCGATGGAAGAGCGATTTCAGCATGTTCCGTGGTTGTTTTTCAAACACGTCCGTCAACTCGAAATTTACTCAGTCCACATGTTTCTGGCGAGAAAATCCCGGAGTAATCCTTAAATGAATTTGTACGCCTCCGTTCTTTTCGATCTCGATGGAACACTGACGAATCCCGAGGAGGGGGTGATCAAAAGCCTGCTCTTCGCGCTCGAACGGATGGGCTTGCCTACCTTGAAAGGGGACGAGCTGAAGTGGTGCATTGGGCCGCCGTTCAAGGAGGTTCTGGCAAAAATTCTCGGTTCGGATGAACCGGCCATGATCGACCGCGCTTTGCGGCTTTATCGCGATCGCTATCGGGCGATCGGAATGTATGAAAACAGGCCCTATCCGGGAATTGAACGGGTGCTTTCGGGCCTCAAAAATCTCGGCATGAAGCTCTACGTCGCTACCGCGAAGCCACACGTTTTCGCCAATCCGATTCTGGAGCATTTCAAGTTGATGGAATATTTTGATGGCGTTTATGGGGCGGAGCTGGACGGAACCCGTACCATCAAGGCTGCGCTGATCGCGCACGTTTTGAAGCTTGAATCGATCTCTCCCGCGAGCGCTATCATGATCGGCGATCGCGAGTTTGACGTGATCGGCGCCCGCGAGAACGGCATGCCCTGTATCGGAGTGACTTACGGACATGGCTCTGAAGCCGAACTCACCGCTGCCGGGGCCTTGCATCTTTGTCGCACACCACAGGACATTCTCGAATGGTTCCGGAAGAACGGCACGCGCGAGTAGCTGATTATCGTTTTCACGGCGGAATACATGTGATCCGGGTGCGCGGCAGCGCCGACGAGCGCGCCCGTGCACACGCGCACCTCCTGAAGAAAGAGGTCCGCGACGGGGTGCTGAACGCTCTTCACTCGAAGAACGAATGGATGATCAGGAGGGGGCCTGGCCTTCTCCGTCACGGGGTGGTTCAGGATCCTGTTGTCTGGTTTTATAAAAAACTCCTGATTCCCTACCTCGTTCATCGAAACTCCGCTGATCTCGGACCGATTCGAGCGATCGCCAGGACCGCGGGCCTTTCGGAGTCACGGTGTTTCGAAAGTTTGTTTCAACCCGATGCCTTGATGCTGATCTCGCGGCTTTCAATGACGTGGTTTCTTCTCAAGGATCTCCCGGCCGGCGGTCTTCCGGCCTGCACCTCCGCCGTGACCTGCGGGAATTGGACGAGCGATGGCCGCCTTTTGGCTTGTCGCAATCTTGATTACCCGGTCGTCGGCCCTTGGGAGAAACACACGACCGTCATTTTTAACGAACCTTCCGGGAGCGGCGCGCTTCCGCACGTGGCGGTTTCGTCAGCCGGGGTGCCTTTCGCGGGTTTGACCGCTATGAATGCCGAAGGCCTGACGCTTGCCACGCACGCGCATTTCGGGCGTGAGGTCTCGCTCAGAGGACGCGCGATCGTCAACATCGCTGATGACGTCATTTCCCGCGCGAAATCACTCAGTCATGCCGTCGATATCTGCCGGAAACAGCGGCGGATCGGCAACTGGTCGTTTGTGCTGGCGAGTTCGAGGGAAAAGGACGCGGTCGTCATCGAGATGAGTCCCACTCGAACCGAGGTCAGGCACGCCGCGGATGGGTTCCTCGCTCATACCAACTACTTTCAAACGGATTTGCAGAAATCCGAAGCCCTCCTTTCGGGCGGTTATTGCGACGACCTGGTGTCCCGGATTTGCGCGGTCAGAGATCTGCTGTCCCGCGATCGCGGACACATCGACGCCGTCCGCATGGCTTTGATTCTGGGGGACCACCGTGACCCCGAATCGGGTGACGAGCGGATTCTCGGGAATATCCCGAGTGTCGTGACGACTGTTCAGAGCGTGGTTTTCGAACCTGAGGCGAGTCGGCTCCTGGTTTCGACGAGAAATGAATCACCGACAGGGATCGGGTCTTTTGTCGAGATTGACACGGACCGTTTTTGGCGGGAGGAAGCTGACGCCACTCCCGGGCGCGGAATGTTTTTGGGGTATCAACCCGTAAACCGGGGCCTCATCGAGGGGGTTCGCAGCTACCGGCGAGCTTATCGGGCCTGGCACATGGAAAATAGTGAGCCGGAGTATCGGGAAAAGACTCTGCAGTTTCTGCGCGAGACTCTGGAGCTTTATCCTTCTGATGGGCACGTTTGGGTTCAGGCCGGGATCGTGGCGTTTGTCCTGCACCAGTTCGCGGAAGCTCAACATTTTTTTGAAACTTCGCGTGAGCGGAAGCTCAGCAGACATGTGGGCTTTGTACGGGATCTTTATCTGGCCCGGTCTCTGGATCTGGCGGGCCGACGCGAAGAGGCGCTTCAACTTTATGTCCGGTACGAATTGGTAACGGAACCGAAACTCAGAAGGGCGATGTTGAAGGGATTACGAAAGCGATATCACTCCCGGGAGACTTCCCGGATAATCGTTGATCTTCAGTTCGCGGATACGTTTCACTACTGAATGTGCCTGCAGGTTAGTTCGGCTGGGATCCGGATTCGGATCCATTTACGTCCGTGGAATTCGAATCGGTCTGCTCTCGGCGTTTTCGTTGAATTTCGCCGACGATCTCTGAATGAACGACATTCTTGCGTACGGGCGCGGGAGCCTCTCCTTTGAGGATCCGCATGACTTCTGCTTTTTTCCGTTCCAGTAAAGCCTTGGTCTCCACAACTCTTCCCCCTTTGATGAACACAAAACCAATTGTCGGCAGATTTTCGAAAAAACCAAAGGTCGATTTTTTTGATGTGATGCAGCAACGCTCGTCTTTTGCCGAAACCGCGGCAGAGGTCTTGATATTTGAATGATATTTGGTGCCGAACACCGGGTATTGGCGTGTTGGGATATTGTCCTGCTCTGTGTCATTTTAACCGAAATAGAGCACCTCCGAGGGACTCAGGACACTAGGCCGCGCGCAACAGGCCCTGATTGAGCATCTCTTCGCGGCGTTTTTCGGATGTCCGGCTTCGAAGGTAGTTCGTGATTAAATTTAACGCGCTGAAAGCAATGGACGTGAACAGAAGAGTTCGCCGGTTTTCCGCAGCCCAGAATTGCCAGCTGAACCGCTTTGCCGCCGAATCGAAGCTACCGCGGGCTCCGTGATCGCCCGGAACGGGCGCATAGAGATTTTCCGGCTGCCTTGGATCGCGAGGCATGTCCGTTTGTTGGCCGGAATAACCGCGCTTCGCGAGATACCAGTCAGCCAGGCTCGGAACAAATTTTTCGGCGAAGATGGCCTTGACGGTGGAAAAGCCGACTTTTACTTCCCTGCGCGGGTGGGCGGCGGCGAAGAGAATGGCGCGCGCGATCAGTTCGGGTTGGAAGATCGGAGGGACGGGCTGCGCCTTGTTCGGAAGACGCGATCGAACCCAGCCGAACTGTGGCGTGTTCGCGGCCGGAGCCTCGACCATGGTCACTCGCACGCGGCTGTGATCGTGGAGCAGCTCGGATCGGAGCGATTCCGTAAAACCGAGGATGGCGTGCTTGGCCGCGCAGTAGGCGCTCTGGAGAGGGATACTCCGGTATGCTAGAGCTGAGCCGACTTGGACGATGACGCCTGAATCACGTGCGAGCATCCGTCTGAGCGCCGAGAGCGTGCCGTGGACATAGCCCAGGTAGGTGACTTCCATCACTCGCCGGTATTCCTCGGGCTTCATTTCTTTGACGGGCGAAAAGACCGAAGCCATGGCGTTATTGACCCAGATGTCAATGGGACCGAATTCCTGCTCGATGCGCTCCGCCGCCGTTTCGACCGCCTCCGGGTCCGCGACATCCGTCTGCAGGATCAGGGCGCGCCCGCCCAGTCGCTCGACTTCCATCTTCGCGGCACGCAAGCCGTCGAGGCCCCGCGCCATGAGCCCGATTGAAGCACCTTGTCTGGCGAATTCTCTTACGGTTGCCCGGCCGATTCCGGCCGACGCTCCGGTGACGACGACGACCCTTCCATTAAAATGTTTCATCGCTGTTCGGAGCTGCAAAAGGAGTGCGAAATTGTCGATTCGAAGGCCTTGATTTCGAGGAGCTGCTTCCTGGTCGAAATGAACTCGCCATGAAACGTGGCACACTCGTCGATCAGCCCCTTGATATCTTGTACGAGCGTCTGCTCGAGCACGATTTCAAGAGCATCGAGCTGTTCGAGGCAGCGCCACGGACAGCCGGCGTCCAGAGCTTTCAGCAGGGATGTGGAAACGCCGCGAAGCTGCTCCGTGATCCAGGGGTCCCGATCGTCTTTTGCTTTCAGGATCGTCGCGGCAAGGGTTCTCGCGCTTGAGGTGATCACCTGCTCAAAAATGCGATTCCAGCCCACTCGGAAGAAATGAACGGCGTCATGGGCTTTCATGAGTGTTGCCGGGTTTCCGGATTTGCCGGTGTTTACGGTTTCCAGTCCGAGGTTGCAAGCTGCAAGGGCCGCTTCGGCCGCTTCGGCCGGTCTTAAAGAACGATTCTGGAATGTACAGCCGGCGACGAGCACATTCGCTAGATAACTCAGCTGTCTCATCCGTTCGGAGAAGAGAGGTTCATCCGTCTGGTGCAATCCTGAAAGCGTTTCGCGGAACATGTTGTGCTTCGTCGTTCCGTTCTCTGTTTTTCCGGTTAAAAGCAGGCGGTCCTGCTCGGGCGCCAGTACCTCGGCTTCGCGAAGAAGTTCGTGAAAACGATCCATATCTGGGCGATGGTGCGGGCGTTCGTTGCTTTTTCGAACCGATTCCGTTTCGAAGTTCCGGAAGTACGCCGGAGTGAGGTGGTCTTCGTTTGTAATCGCGCCTCGGGCAAGTGCAAGAAAAGCGGCCGCGGTTTGAGGCGAGACGAAGCCCTCGCGTTCCCGGCGTTGCTCACGATCGAAGGCCACGTCGGAAGCCAATTGTTCCTCGGACGTCAGAACTTCATAAAGGCCGCCGTTATCGTCGATAAATTCTGAAGAAACGAAGCAGCAGCGCGCGAGCAAATTCATCAATAAATCGTGATGATCCGTATCGAGAGCGACCAGGGCTGAAAAAACGCTGTCCCAGGTCATTGGGTCACGGGAGATCACGCAATAATCCTCGAAATCGTGATTCAGGCTGGATTCGAGCGCTTTTTCAACGAAGGTGGAGTCGGCCCACAGAAGATCCTCGGCAAGTTCCTGCGTGTTGATCACGAGAACCTGCCGCGAGAAGGCGAGGGTCAGGAAGTCTTCGTTCATTTCGGCAAGTTTCTCCGCGACAAAGGCCGGACCCATTTCGAACATGATTTCCAGCCAAAGGCCGAAGCGTTCGGCGTCAAACTTCTCTTCCTCTCCGGGCTTAGTGCTACGCCAGAGGTCCTCATCGAAGATTTTTTTAAGCTGCTCGGTGGTCGAAAGAGCGACGATTTCTCCCGCGTCTTCAAGTCCGATCCGGGCAATCAATTTGCCGAGAACCCGGGGGGGCAGGTTTTGGATCGTCGAGACCAGATCCGGCTGCCCGAGAATGCGATTCAAAAGCCCACGGGTCCCGAGTTTCGCGACTTTTTTCAACCCTGAGCTCCTTTGTCAGCAGAGCGAATGAGTTCGATGACGGTCACCTCCGGAGGGACAAGAAACCGGATCGGAGGCCCCCAGGTGCCGGTACCCCGATTCACATGCAGGAGGGAATTTTTGTCAAGGTGAAAAGTCCCGGCGTTCATCGGGAAGACCATCGTCGTAAACCAGGTAAACGGATAGATCTGCCCGTGATGAGTGTGCCCGGAAAGTTGAAGGTCAAACAGCCCCGGGGATCCCGGTTCGACAACGGGACGATGCTTCAGGAATAAGGTGAAGCGGCCGTTATTCACGGAATCGAGGAGGGCTTTTTCGGACGGTTCTTCCTTGATTCCGAACGTGCGCCCTGCCGGATCACTCACTCCGACGATGTTGATAATCGCATCTTTAATTGCAGCTCCCTGGAGGATCGTGAATCCGGCTTTCCTGGTGAACTCCAGGGAATGTTCGATGCCGGCGTAGTATTCATGATTCCCGGTGATCGCGTATTTGCCATATTTGGGGCGGATCTGCTGAAAACGCTCCGGGAGCCCGAGGAGGTGATTGATCTGGCCGTCGACGAGATCGCCTGTCGAGACCAGCAGGTCCGGATTTTCAGAACGGACGATGTCCAGGATCTTATCAAGCCGCTTGCCGCGTACGACCAATCCGAGGTGAATATCAGAAACCTGGAGAATCTTTAGACGTTCGATATTCTCCGGAAGTTTGGCTGTTTCTAAAACCTTCCTTTCGATCCTGAAGTTCAGGGCGGAGAAATATCCATGGATGCAAATCGCAAGCACCGAGAACGCGCTCACGAAGAACGAGACGTTACGCGGAATCGTGAAGAGCGAGGCATGGCGCTGGAGCGTCCAGCCGAAAGCAAAGCTGAGCAGCCTGAGGAGGTCAAAAGCCAATGAAGCCCAGAAGAAAAGAAAAATAAACCCCATCCATAGATAGCCGATTTGGGCAAAGGAGCGCGCCGCGAATTCGAGCTGAGCATTCTCAAGGATGTGGACGAGCATGGGCGTAAGGACCAGGACCAGCATCAGCCCGGCGATGATCCACCCGGTTTTCGGCCCGAAATGAAGGGCGGCTTTCGCGTGAGAGAAGGCATAAGCGTGAAGGGCGCCATACAACGTCAGGAATACGATCAAGAAGACTGGCATTCGGAAAACCTACTCCATCCCCGCGAACGGTACAACAATTCAGAGCACCAGGCTTGCCGTATACGAAGCTCTCCGGTACAAATCAGATATGTCAACGACTGGGACGGTGGGTGGGGCGATGTCTGAAAATGCGATCGACAAGGCGGCAACGCGGTTTCCTCCGGGGATTCCATATATTGTCGGGAACGAGGGAGCCGAACGGTTCAGTTTTTACGGGATGCGGGCCATCCTCTATATTTACCTGACCTCCCTTTATCTGCAATTTGCCCCCGAGCTTCAGGTGGCGCCCGAAATGGCGGCTTCGGCTAAAGCCCACGCAACGCAAACGGTTCACCTTTTCATGGCCGGAGTTTATGCCTTCCCGATGATCGGCGCGATTCTCGCCGACCGGCTCCTCGGAAAATTCAACGTTATCCTCTGGGTTTCGCTGATCTACTGCGCGGGGCACGGTGTTCTGGCCGTGGCGGGCAGATTCGGCGCGAACGGTCAATACGGCGCGGCGGAGCTCGGGATGTACCTCGGTCTATCGTTGATCGCGATCGGGTCAGGCGGGATCAAACCGTGTGTTTCGGCTAATGTCGGTGATCAGTTCAATGCGGAAAACAGCGGTCTCGTGAGCAAGGTTTACCAGATCTTCTATTTTATTATTAATTTCGGTTCCTTTTTCTCAACTCTTTTGACGCCTCTTCTTAAAAAGCATTTCGGAGCCGAGGTGGCCTTTGGCGTGCCCGGGATTCTCATGGGCATCGCGACGATCGTCTTCTGGATGGGCCGCAACAAGTTCACGCGCGTGCCTCCGAAACCGGGCGGGCGACTCGGACTTCTCGATGTTTTGTCCTCCGTTCTGTTTTTCGTTCCCGTAGCCGCCTTGATCTTCGGGTTTTTTGCCGGCAACGAAGGCAGCGTCCACTGGACCAACTTTGTTCCGCATGTGGTCGTTTCGGTGCTGGCGGTAGCTCTCGGGATCTACGTTTTTACGATTCGCCAGGCGAAAGCGCCGGATGCGGGTTTCTTGGCTGTGTCTCTCCATGCCATTCGACATCGCCATGAGCGTAAACCCGGCGAGGGCTTCTTCGCCCCGGCGGCCAGAAAATTCGGCGATGAGGCGGCCGAGGGTCCTCCCGCCGTTTTGAGAATTGTTCTCGTTTTCTCGATGGTCAGCGTCTTCTGGGCTCTCTTTGATCAGCATTCCTCCACCTGGATTGAGCAGGCCAAGCAAATGAACCTGGTTTTGCGCGTGCCGGAATGGGGCTGGTCCACGATCGTGGCGGTCACGATCGGCTTGGCTCTTTATGGTGGAACAGCGCTCCTCCTATGGGTTTCGAATATCAGGTTGCCCAAATGGCTTAATCGCCTCGTCATCGGGACTGCTGTCGCGGCGGTCGGTATCACTCTCACGAGCGATCTCTTGAACTCGCGGTTTGCCACTCTCGAACTCCAGGCGGCTCAGATAGCGGCACTTAACCCGTTGATGGTCATGATCATCATCCCTCTTTTGAACTTCGGGATTTATGGACCGCTTGAACGCCGCGGGATTATCATCAAACCGCTTCGTCGCATGACAATCGGGATGTTTCTGACGGCCATCGCGTTTGCCTGCGCGGCGATTCTGCAGTTACAGATCGAGGCCGCGGCACTCACCGGCGGCAAGGTCCATGTGCTTTGGCAAGTGGTTCAGTATTTTGTCATGACAAGCGCCGAGGTGCTGGTGTCGATCACGGGCCTTGAGTTCGCGTATACTCAAGCGCCGCGCGCGATGAAGTCCACGATCATGGGCTTCTGGCTCCTCGGGGTGACCTTCGGGAACGTACTTGTCGCGTTCCTCGCGCCCCTGGAAAAAACTCTGTCGCTTTCTCAGTTTTTCTGGCTCTTCACCGGGCTGATGGTGCTCGCGGCGTTCACATTCACTATTTTGGCCAGGTTCTACAAAGGGAAGACCTATCTCCAAGCGGCGAAGAGCTAAAAGCTGTGCCGAATACCGAGGCCCAGACCTTGGGGGTCGGCTCCGGCCGGAAGGGCGGCGTTGACCTGCCCGATGGCGAAATTGTAATTATTGTTCCCGTTCCATATTTTTGAAAAAATGACGTAGAGGTCGGTTCGTCCGCTCAGGCCGTACGAGCCGCCCATCGTCGCAAACCGCGCTCCCTGTCCGGCCGTATGGCAGGCAGCACCGCTGGCGAGCGTGCATGTGCCGTCGGTGGCGAATCCGTACGCCCCACGTACGGTATAGTCGTGCACTTTTTGCGTTGTCGAAAAGGCGAGGGCGTTTCGTCGGTAGGAGGAATCGCCGAAATCGGTGGTCTGTCCGTATTTCAATGTGTCCCATGCTACGCCGAGGGTGGTGTCCTCGAGAGGCTTGAAACCGGCCGCGATCTTGAATCCCGTGTCCTTGGTTTTGAGAGCGGTGACTCCGGTGATCGGGTGGGCGGAGGCGCTCATGAAATCGTCGTGTTGTTCATAGGCGACACCGAAATTGACCGGACCCTGCTCATAATTGACGGCGGCGCTGAGCAGATCGGGATTTTTATGATTTGCGGGCGCGCTCGAACGATCGCGATTGGTCGAGTAGGCCAACTTCAGCGATGCTCCGATTAAATCGGGAGACCAGTACTGAATCGAGTTTCCCTGACGGCGGCTGAAGGAGAGGGCATCAGCCACACTGGACCCGCCGCCTGAAAGAAATGTCGTCGAGGTCGAGCCCTGGCCCATTGTATCGAGAATGCTCGCAAGATAGCCGATGCCCGTGCTGTAAAACGGATCCATGAAGGCCTGAACGTTTCGGTAAGGGGTATCCCATTTTCCGTAGATGATTGTCCCGAGCCCGCCCGAAAGGCCGACCATCGAATTGCGTCCCGAAACGTCGCCGTAGCCGGCGGCGACATCAACCGACATTTCGAGCTGAAAAACGGCGCTGAAGTCCTTGGCGATCTTCTCGTCACCTTTGATTCCAAAATTGCTGGAATTCGACTGAATGCGAAATCGACTCACGAAGTCCGTCGCGGGATCCGCTGATCCTGTCGCCTTGACTGCCTCGAGATCAACATTGAGCGTGCCGTAGACGCTTATGTTCCCCGTATCGGCGCCCGCCATGAAGGGGAACAGGGCAACGCATAGCAAGGCAATCCAAACGGTTTGGCGCATTTCCGGAAATCCGTAATGAGTCGGTTACGCGGCGCCGAGTTCAGCGGAAAGCTGGCATTTCAGCGTGATTTCCGTTCTGAGGAGTTTAGAGATGGGGCAGTTGTTCTTGGCGTCTTCCGCGAATTTTAGAAACTGCTCGTATTCGACGCCCTGAACCCGGGCAGTTACGTCGAGATCCACGCGCGTGATGCTCCATCCTGAGCTCGTTTTTTCCAGGAGAACAGTCGCATGCGTCATGATCTCGTCCGGTTTGAAAGATGCGCTTTCGAGTTCTGATGAGAGCGCCATCGAAAAGCAACCGGCATGGGCCGCTGCAACGAGCTCTTCGGGATTTGTTCCGACTTTGTTTTCAAAGCGGGTGTGGAACGAGTAAGAGGCGTTCGAAAGTGTTCCGCTTTCCGTAGAGAGGGATCCCTCTCCTGTTTTTCCATTTTTCCAGATTGCCGTAGCTGTACGTTTCATATCAGGGTTCCCCATTTCGTCCCCGAGACGAAGCAAGGAACGTGCTCCGCTCGCTTCCGACGCATCAAGACGTGCGGCGAGTTCGCGGATTTCCGCGGCGATGGTTACCTGGTATGGCACCTGTCGCGTCGACTCGAGCGATCGGACCGCGTCCGGCAGCCGGGCAAGTTCTTCTTTTAATCTTTGCCGCGATTCCTTGAGCGGCACCGGGGGGGAGATCCGCCTGCCCCCGCGCATGATGGGTGTCAATAACGGCAGCCCGCGCCGCGGATCAGGCGCCGCGGACTTCACGGACTTCCCTGGCTTCTTCAATGAAACATAGTCGCGAAAATCGGACGCGATTCTATACACCTGCTTTGCGCCCGGCCACGTGGCTTTCCCTTCCGATCTTTTACGCGTTGCCTGGCCGTCATATTCCTGGATCTTGTAAGCGGAATCGAGGTATGGCGCGTCAGCCGACGTGGTCATACGCGTGCCGACGCCGAAACCGTCAATCGGTGCGCCTGATGCGAGGAGCTTCGTGATCGAGCGCTCGTCGATATTGCCGCTGGCGAAAATTCGAATCGCCTGGAGTCCTTCCGTGTCCAAAATGGCGCGAACCTTCCGCGCGTGTTCGGCGAGGTCTCCGCTGTCCAGTCGTACTCCCGAAACGTGCTGGCCCTTTCGGGCCAGTATCGGAGCAAGCCGTGCGACCTTCACGGCAGCCTTCTCGGTATCGTAGGTATCCAGCAGAAGGACGATATTATGCGGCATCGAATCGGCGAAGTTCTCAAAAGCAAGGCTCTCGGTCTCATGCGCCTGGATAAAGGAGTGGGCCATTGTTCCGAAAACCGGGATGTCAAAAAGCTTTCCGGCAAGTGCAAGCGAGGTTCCCGAAAAACCCGCGATATAACTTGCGCGCGCGGCCAATACGGCCGCCTCGCCCCCGTGGGCCCGTCGCGCGCCGAAATCGATGAGCAGTTTGTCAGGCGCGGCGAGGGTCGCTCGTACCGCTTTCGAAGCGATGATGCTTTGAAAGTGAATGATGTTGATGAGACGGGTTTCGATAAGCTGCGCTTGAGGCAGGGGAGCGGAGATCTGGACAACCGGCTCATTCGGAAAAAACACGCTGCCTTCCGGCATCGCATCCAGATCGCCTTCAAAGCGCAAGTCGCGAAGGTAATCGACGGTCTTGCGATTGTAGCCGGAGTTCGAGAGCCACTCGAGCTCGTTTGGGCCAAAATGAAGTCCTTCAAGATAGGTGATCAGTTGTTCAAGTCCGGCGGCTACCAGGAAATTCCGCGAGGGCGGGAGGCTGCGTACGAAAAATTCAAATACCGCTGTTCGATCCATTCCGTGTGCAAGATAGGATTGCAACATCGCGAACTCGTAGCTGTCGCTTAAAAGAGCGTTTTCGCTCCATTCCGTCATGCCGCCTCTTTTTTGGCGGCGGGCAGGTCGCGTGAGCTGATCGCTACGGCTCCGAGGCGCTTCATCTCCTTGAGGGCGAGCAGCCCGTCATCGGGACGGGCATTGATGGCTTCGATGGCGTCTTCCAGAACGTAAACTTCATAGCCAAGCCGAAGCGCGTCCTTAACGGTATTCAGGACGCAGTAGTCGGTGGCCAAGCCGCCGATGATGATACGACGAGCGCCGAGCGATCTGAGTTTGGCGCCGAGGTCCGTTCCTTCGAACGCCGAATACGCTTCTTTATCGGGATCGGTCGCTTTCGAAACAATCACGACGCCGCCGGGCAGCTCGAGCCGTTCGTCAAAATGGGCCCCGAATGATTCGGCGACGCAGTGGGGCGGCCAGGGTCCACCTTGCGCGAAGAAAGACGAGTGGTTCTGAGGATGCCAATCACGTGTCGCCACAACGGGCAATCCCTGTGAAACAAAACTTTGTATGGCGGTGTTGAGCGGCTCAATGACACGGTCGCCGCTCTTAATTGCCAGGCTTCCGCCCGGCAGGAAGTCGTGCTGGACATCGGTCGCTATGAGAACGTCCCCTTTTGAAAGTAACATCAAGGGCCTACGTGCAAGGCTTATGCAAGGGCGGCGGCGAGCACGATGAGTGCAGACGAGCGAAGCGGAGGATCTATATTCATGAATCACCTCTCGCTCTTGCTACTCGCGCTTCCCGCAATGGTTCTCGCCCAACAAGCAGCCGAAAATACGGCCGAAAGCAGGAATCAAACCTTGAAGAATCTTTTGGCGGCACTCCAGGAAGAAACGACGGCGAGCTATCGCTACGAGATCTTCGGCCAGCAAGCCAAAAGAGAAGGCTTCGATCAGGTTTCGAAGCTCTTTCGAGCGGCTTCGGCCTCGAAAGCAGTTCAACGAGAAAATCACAAGACCGCCATTCGTGCTTTGGGGGGCGCGATTCCGGATCTGAAACCGGGCACCGTCGTAGCCCGTTCCACCCGCCAAAACCTCGAGCAGCCGTTCGGCAAGGAAAAGGGCGCCGCTGAGATGATCTATTCACGCTTTATTCGGCAAGCCGAACAGGCGGGAGCCCCGGCAGCGGCCGAATCGTTTGCGTTCGCCAGAAACGCCGAAACAGCCCACGAAAAATTGTTCCGAAACGCCCTCGCACAACTCGGCACTAACCCGCCTCAGGAGTACTTCGTCAACAAAAGGACAGGCCAAACCCTCGTGCTCCCTCCAGGTGCTCAGATTTCGAGCGCCCAAAAGAGGAATTTCATCGAAATAGGATAAACTGATTAGCCGACCGAAGACTTCAGTTCATCGAGAGGCCCTTCGGCCGCCGTCTTCACCTGGTCTTTGATGTTTTCGACGTTTTCTCCGAGCAACTCCTCTTCCTTTTTGCTTTTCGGAAAAGCCGAGGCGATAACCGCGCCGACCGCGAATCCCAAGCCGATGATACTGAGCGGATTCTCCGTCAAGGCTCCCCGGCTTTTGGCGTAAAGGTGCCGACCGGATTCGATTCCCTCATGCATCTTTTCGGAAGTTCGTTCGCTGATCTCCGATTTCGACGAGCCGAAGCGGCTCTTGACCCGGTCACCGAGGGACGAGACTTTCTCGCCAATGGATTCGCCGCCTGCGGTGCCCGTCGATACATATTCGGCTTTCTCCCGTTCCCTGAACAGGAGCGCGATTCCGGAACCGAGCAAAACAAGGGACAGCGGGTTTTGCTTCACGTCCGAATAAAACGAATTCCAGAGTTCCCGCAAATCTGAACGATCAATTCGATGTTTGATTTCTTCGGAAATGCCCTTGAACGAAAGTTGATCTTCGAGTCTCCTGGCGTCTTTCCTTAATTTTTCCCGGAGTTCATCAACTTCCGAGCTGAGTCTAGCCGTGTTTTCGTAATTCATGCCAAGTCTCCTTCGCGGATATCCGGTCGCGGTCGAGCGACTCGATGGTTTGTTCAGGTTTCAGATTTCCCGCCTTCAATGCCTTCCGGCCGCGGTTGTATAGGACCAACCCGATCACCGTGACGACCAAGCCAATTATCAGCGCCGAGGCCCAAAGGGGCATCGCATACGATAATCCGACTACCGCGGCGGCGAGAAGGATCTGAACGCCGAAAAACAGGATCGCGCCACCCGTAATGATTGATACGATCCCGTTCTGGGCCTGATCGATCTTATCGTTCATTTCGGACTTCGCGAGTTCGATCTGTTTATTGAGGAGTCCGGTAAAGTCGGTGACAAAATCCCTCATGGAACCTCGAACCGATCTTTCACCTTTTTCTTCGTAAAGCGGAACAATTTTCGATTTGTCTTCTGTGTCCATCTAGCCGACCCTCCTTTCCAATAATTCTTCGTGAGTTTCCACTGGCGGGATTTCCCGTGCGCTTTGCTGCGAAAAGGCGACCTTTCCGATACGACTGACTAGAATCCCGATGCCAGCAGCTGCCGCGAATGAGACCAGCGGGTTGTTGCGCGCGTATTCCTGGACCTCCCGGAACATGTCACTCGTTCGGCGGTCCCTGACGGAGCGGTTAAAGCTGTCGGTGCGGTCTGCCAGCCGGTCCAGGTAGCCCGCGACTTGATGCTCATTCGAACGCCGGAGCGAGTCCGATGCCTGTCTGATCGCATCGCAAAAATGATCCAGCTTTTCGGACACCATGCTCTTTCTGGCTTCGACCGCGGAGCCGAGCCGTTCCTTGGCCTCGTGAACTCGCTCTTGCGCCTGCCCGGCGACTTTAGCGGTTTCCTCCTGAAGCCCTTTTGAGTGTCTCTTTGTTTCCATTTTGCCTCCTGTTCAAACTGAATATATGTCGAGTAACCAAGAAAGGAGCATGAAGCATGCCGGGCATGCCGAGTGCAAACCCGCGGTTCATGCGTGGAATTTCAATAAAAAGATTTTTTTCCGATTTGAAAATGGAAGTGAAAGACGACAATGTCTCGAACGGGGCAGCCGCCTTGGCCTATTACTTCATATTGGCGATCTTTCCGGCGATGATCTTCCTCTTGACCGTGTTGCCGTATCTGCCAATTCCCAACCTCAACCAGTCGATCATGGATCTCCTCAGGCAAGCGCTTCCCGGCGATGCCGCGAATATGTTCGCCGGTACGGTACAGCAGGTGACTTCGCAACGGCAGGGAGGTTTGTTGTCTTTCGGTTTCTTGCTGACGTTGTGGGCTGCATCGAATGGTTTGTACGCGATCATGCAACAGTTGAATATAACGTACGACGTTAAGGAAGGTCGTCCCTTCTGGAAAGTTCGCGGCACGGCGATCCTGCTGACGGGTGCATTCGCGGTTCTGATTATCGGCGCCCTCGGTCTGATCGTCTTCGGGGGTACCCTCCAGAGCTGGGTCGTTCAGTTTCTTGGCGAGGGACAGCTGGTGAGGACGGGATTCGCGATTCTCCGTTGGGCCATCATCGTTACGGCGCTCCTGCTTGTGTTCTCACTCACGTATTATTACGGACCTGATGTGGAACAGAAATTCCGTTTTATATCTCCGGGCAGCGCGGCCGGCGCACTTCTCTTGATCGGAGCGTCCCTGTTGTTCAAGCTCTATGTCGACAATTTTGCGAACTACAACGCCACGTACGGCAGCTTGGGCGCGGTGATCATTCTGATGCTCTGGTTGAATGTCGCCGGAATGGTGATTCTGCTCGGGTCTGAAATAAACGCACTCATTGAGCACTACAAAAACCCGGAGGGAAAGCGGAAGGGCGAGAAAGAGTTGCCCAAAGCAGCTTGAAAACCGCCGTACGGTCTTCGGGCCGTCGGAATGTGCATTGCACCGATCCGTGGTTGAAAGGACTGAAAAAAGTAAGATCAGGAGGTCAGAATGGTCAAAGTAATAGGTAGTCTGGTCCTGGGAGTGGCTCTGATTTCCTCCAGCGCTTTTGCGCAGGGGACAACAACCAGAGCCGAAGCGGAAGACGTGACAAAAGATGCTCTCGATTCCCCTCTGACGGTTACGCCAGCGGTGGGTATTCTCGGCTTTCAAAATTCGCTCGGCGAATATACCAGCCGGTTGGCTGAAGGTTTTAACCTGAATTGGGATATCGGCAACATGATTCAGATCGGCCGGTTCAAGGCCGGTATTGAGACGGGACTCCTCTTCTCTCACATCGGCCCGCCGGACGGCAATCTCTTCGGTGCCGATTCTCAGACGAACATTTCGGGCGGCGCTAATTCGTTCATCGTGCCTGGAAGTATCGTCATCGGAAGCAAAGTCGGCGCGGATTTCCTTGCCGCAGTGAAGATCGGGACGCAGTTGATCTATCGGTCAGATCCGAATTCAATGAATCTCGGAAGGGGATTCACAGCTGGAGATGGATCGGTCGATTTCTTTCCTTCGGCCGGATTGGATTTCGGCTACGCGATCGGCAAGTCGGTAGCCCTCTCGTTGAGGGGTGACTACATCCCAACGCCGGCGGATGATGCATACACCGCCATGTTGGGTGCCACTTTCCCGATCGTCTAGGAAACGGCTCATTATTCTGCGCATTCCGGGGCCCTCGATACCGCGTGTATCGGGGGCTTTTTTTTAGGCGGGGCCTGTCTCGTGCAATGGCGGGTATTGTGAAAAGAGCGCAGCTTGGAGCTGATCGGCCCTCACAGCCATTGCCGTCTGACTTGAGGTACCGTTCGACGACCGGGGGGGTATTTTACCTTCTTAAGGATGCCGTTTCTGACTTTTGGTCCGGGCCCCTCCAGAAAAAGGCCTTGATTCGGCTGAGCGCGGAGCAAGTCTACTTTCTGGGAAGCCAGTCGCTCGGACTCATTGCCGCGTCAGGGCTTGCGATGGGTGCCATCATGGCTCTGCAATACGGAAACGGCCTTCAGCGTTTCGGGGGCACGCTTTACGTCCCGGAGCTGGTGGCTCTTTCAATATTCCGGGAACTCGGTCCGATATTGACCAGCCTGCTTCTGGCCGGCAGAGCGGGTTCCGGGATTACCTCCGAACTCGCCTCGATGAATGTTACGGAACAGATTGATGCGATTCGCGCGCTCGGCGACAGCCCCAATTCCACTCTGGTTCTTCCGAGAGTCATCGCCTCGCTGCTGGTGTTCCCGATCCTGACGTTGTTTAGCGAATTCGCGAGTGTGCTCGCCGCCTTGATCGTCGCATATACCGACCTGTCGATCGGGCCGGTGCTTTATGTTTCCAAGACGTTGCAGATTCTTCAGCTGGCCGACCTGTGGACCGGCCTTCTGAAGACCGTCGTTTTCTCTCTTTTTATCTCTCTCGCGGCATGCTGGCGCGGGCTGAATACGGTCGGTGGCACGCGGGGTGTCGGGGCCTCGACGACGTGGATTGTGGTCCGATCTAGCATCTTTATTCTGATTTGTGATTTCTTTTTGAATAAGCTCTTCATTTTGACGGTGTTGAAGCATGGCTGAGCCCGTTCTCACGGTTCGTCATCTCATGAAGGACTTCGCGGGACATCGGGTTCTTAATGACATCAGCTTTGAGCTGTCACGAGGCGAAATTCTCGGGATGATGGGCGGCTCGGGAAGCGGGAAGAGCACCATTCTCAAAATTATTATCGGCTTGGTAAAGGCGGATCGGGGGGAGGTATGGTTTGAGAACTCCGATCTGTGTCTGAAATCAGAGTCAGATCTTGCCGAGCTCCGTGTCCGGATCGGCTACGTTTTTCAGAATGGTGCGTTGTTTGATTCTCTGACGGTCGAGGAGAATATGGCGTATCCGCTCGAAAGACACACGCGCATGAGCGATCAGGAAATCTTGAAGCGCGTCAACGAGCGCCTGAAGCGAGTCGGAATGGAGAACACGAACCACCTTTATCCGAGCGAACTTTCCGGCGGAATGAACAAGCGAGCCGGACTGGTTCGGGCGACGATCCTGGATCCCAAACTGATTCTGTTTGACGAGCCGACCTCAGGGTTGGACCCGATCAACACTCAAAATTTCATTCGGCAGATCCGGCAGATCCGTTCAGCGGGTGAGGTGGCGGGTATTTTCGTTTCGCACGACCCCCTCAGCGTCTTGGCGATTTGTGAAAGAGTCGGAGTTCTGTGGAATGGAAGCCTGCGAATCGTGGAGACGCGCGCAATTCAGGACTCGCAGGATCCTGCGATCCGGGCGTTCTTCCGGGCTGATTATCAGGAGAATGATGCGACCAGGAGGATTCCATGAAAAAGCGCTATAAGGCTGAGCTGCGCGCCGGTATGTTCCTTAATCTCGGGCTTCTTCTCGGGATGATTGCTCTTTTCCTGATTGGGAGCCGTTTCGACATTTTTTCCAGCGCGCTCCATTACAATTTCGCTGTTCCCAATGCCGAGGGGCTCCTGGCCGGAGCCAAGGTTTTCGTGGCGGGCGTCAGTGCCGGAAAGGTGAACCGCCTCACACTGGACGAGAAGACCCGAAAGGTCCATGTCCAAATCGATGTCGCGCCACGTTTCAGCAACTCGATACGCGAGGACAGTTTTGTAGAGCTGAGGACGCAGGGAATCCTCGGCGACAAGGCCGTCATGATCGCGCCGGGGAGTCTTGATAAACCGATTGTGCCGGCGGACGGCATGTTGAAAACGAAGAGTACAGCCGGGTTGCAGCAGCTTGCCCAAGGCGGCGCCGATCTGATCAGGAATCTGGATCAGCTCGTCCAGGAACTCTCATTTTTCAGCGGGAAAATGAACAAGCAGCTCGATTTGAAGAAGGTCGACCGAGCCATGTCGCGGCTTGACAGCATTCTCTCCAAGCTCGATCGAGGCGATGGGACGCTCGGAGCGTTATTGAATGATCCAACGCTTTATGACGACGCAAAGTCACTGGTTGGGCAAGTGAATCAAAACCGAATCGTACGGAATCTGATTCGAAAGAGCATTCGCGACGCGGAAGAAAAGAGAGCGGAAAAGGAGACGCAACCCGGCTAAACGACTGACGCGTCAAGTTCGCTCGACCGGCCGGTGTTGCAGTTTGCGGTCTACGCTGAGAGGGCCGGCTCCGAAATAGAGGAGGATTAAAGCTCCCCCGAGCATCGAGATATTCTTCAGAAACATGATTCGCTGAATCTGCGCGGCCATTGGGTCGTCCGTAATTGCCCAAAAATTGTGAAACATGAATGTCGTGGGGATGAGAAAAAGAGCCAGGAGTCCCGCGCCGACTTTGGCCCGATAACCCGTGAGCACGCTCAGCCCTCCCAGCAGCAGCACAATCCCGGAAAGTGGGACGAGTATGTTCGCGGCAGGAAGACCCTTGTTGGCGGCATAGCCGATAGTCTCGGCAGAAAAATGTCCGAACGACGACAGGATGAAAATAAGCGAAAAAAGTATCCGACCCAACAATAACGCAAAGCGCATGTATTCACCTTTCCGCAGGGCCGTGGGGCCACAGCCCGCGGGAAGATGCAAAAAGAATTCCTATCGATTCACTGAAAGACTTCGGAGACGGGTCGAAGCTTTCGAAGCTCGTCGAGCTGAGTCGGGGTGAGGACTTTCAGTCCGACCTGGACGGAAGCGTTTGTCCAGCCGAAGCCTTCTTTGGTGATGTAGGAGAAATCGGTACCAACGTTTCCGTATTCGACGAAAGCCTCGTGCGAGCCGGTGACTACGTCGTATTTTTCCGTGACCATTCCGCCGAAATCGCGAGCGTTCTTGGCAATCGTAAACAGCCATTTATAAGCGAGGCGTTGGGCATCCCTTGTCAAGTCCTGCTGCTTCTGCCGCGCGAGGCCGTCCCAAATGAGAATCTGATGAGGAGGCCAGCCATAAGGAAAATCCCATTGCCGTTGCGGACGGTCGGGAGGGTTCAGAGGGCCGCGTGAAGCCTCGGCCGTGGCCGCGATTCCACCCGCGAATTCAAGGTGCTTTTTTCCAAATTGGGCAACCTTACGCGCTTGCTCGGGCGAGGCAAGTCCTGCCCAAAGAGGGTAGTACGCGGTCGCGCTGATGTATTTGGACTGAGATTTCTTTTTCAAGTCGTAGTCGAAAAAGGACCCCGCCTTTTCGTTCCAAAGATATTTGTTGATTCTTTGTTTTCGGAGTTTGGCGGCATTCAGCCATGCTTGCGCCGTTTCGCGCTTGCCTGGTACCAGATTCACGGCTCCGCCGAACTCGGACTGGATGATTTGCGCGATTTCCGTTTCGTACTTGTAAAGAAGTGAGTTCAAATCGACGGTCAGGAAATCTGCGGCACGGAGATCAAAGCGGTAGGTCGTGTCGTGTCCCGATTCGCGCACGGCGCGATCGTGTTTGAAGATGAGGTCAAGCTTCGGATTCGCGGAGAGTCCGTGAGTATAGCGGGCGAGGTACTCTCCGGGCTTGAATCCTTCAGCTCTCGCGAAAGGCCCGACGAGAGCGTCGTACCCTCCCTTCTCGACTTCGGGACAAGGCCCTTCGCCTTCATCCCAATAGCGGCTGAGGCCATAAGCTTTCACCATTCTGGGGGCGACATTCCAGACGGTCCGGTATTCCTGAATCGCCCACCGCAGGTTTTCCTTCAGCCAATTGCGCGAGTCTTCGTTTTTCGGCAGCCGCTCGTAAACTTCGCGCGCCATGGAGGCGAAAAACGGCGGTTGGGAACGCGTCAGGTAGTAGGTGCGATTCGCGTTCAGGATCTTTCCGTAGTGCTGAATCTGGTAAGCATGGTTATCGACCATGGAGCGCGCGAGCTCGAGCTTTCCATCGAGCAGAAGCCCGCGGACAATGAAGTAGCTGTCCCAGCCGTACATCTCGTTGAAACGGCCACCCGGTACCACGTAGGGCAGTGCCGAAGGTTCCCCCGACTTCGGGTCTTTCACAACCTTCAAGCTGAGCAGCCCGTGCTTGTCGCGCAGGCGCCGGACCATCATCCCGAGGTCGCTTGGAGTGTCCCGGACCACCAGCTTCCACTCCGGATGTTTTTTTTGGAGCTCGTTGAAATAATTCAACGCGTATTGATCCGTGCCCGGCACGTACAGAAAGTTGTAGGCGTTTGTGCTTTTGGAATCCGTCAACGTCGCGGTGAGCCCCTTCTCGTCGACGCGACGGGTGAGCCCGTCCCAGAAGAGTTCCCGGATCATGCGACTTGTCCGATCGATGGCCGGTTCCTCGAGGCGCGCCGAGGTTATCTCGAGGGAGTTCTGACCGCGTTCCTTCGCGAGCGTCAGGTCCTGAAGCAATATCGAAAGGGCATAAGTTCCGGAAACGGGGTGAGAGTCTTTTGCGCTGTCGATCAGTTTGAATTCCACGGTTTGGTCACGGATCGATATTTTCTGATCCTTGTCGGTATCGGCTTCGCGTATCAGCCGAGCAAGGTTGTCGTTGACCGGTACGGAATAGGACGAGGTTTGCGCAAGAGCGTTTCCCGAGAGAAGGGTCGTTGTCAAAAGAATGACACCGCAGAATGGGCTGCCGATCCGGAGGATCATGAGGAGTTCTCGCTTTCGTGGAGAGATTGTTTTTCTTGTACACGGATTATACGCTGCTTGGTCCGTCGAGTCGAGGGGGCTCTTCCACGAGGATTGTACAATTGGGCCCGGCCCCCGGGACTTACGGAATTCTAGACAACAGGGTCTGGAGCCAGCGCTGCAGGCAATTCGCATTGCGATTGTTGTTGCTCACTGGATCTACAGGGGTGTTATCGACCGGTTCGGGGATTTCGATCGGGCGGGTCTTGATGGGCGGCTCCGGAGCGATGTCTTGCCAGGCTCTCGGCATCAGCACTTTGAATTCCTCCCAATCGAGGCCGCTTTCAGTGACGTAGCGGTGAAAAGCCCTTACCTTTTCTTCCGTTTGTGTTGGGATGGGAGAATTCAGGAACGGAACGGGATCCTTCAGACTCTTTAGGTAGGTGAGTCTGGCTTCGATCAGACGCAAATGGAGCAGATACTCATCCGCGCTCAGCTGGGTCCGGATGGCGCGCAACTCAACGGTTTTGCTGCGGGCAAAGCCGTATTTGGCCGTTCGCCGCAAATTGATGGCATTGTACTTTTTAACGTCGCGGTAGACTTTCGTTTCAATACTGCGGGCGAGCGATTCAACCGATACCGGTTTTTGGTCGAACGCCTCGATGAGTTTAGCAAAGGACGCTCTCTGGTCCTCTGATAATTTCGCGAACGGCAGCGCGTTCTTCATGTCCTCCTCAAGGATGCCGAACGCGAGTTCAGGATGGTTCGTATAGTCCACCAGAAAATTCCGGAAAAGCTTGGGATCCTCTTCGAAAGCCGCCTGCGTCCCGATATGAATATGGCCGCCGCCCGATGCTTTATCCGGCTTAAGGTCGATGCTTTCGGCGACTGCAAAAATATCATTTTGAATCCGATCGCGATACTTCGTGAATTCCGACAGGGTAACCGGCTTTGCCTGGATTTCCACGACTGATGGATCGACCGAAATCTGAAACCACCAGCCGTCCCGGTAGCTGACTTTCCAGATCTTGATCCCGTATTTGTCCTTGGTCGCGGCTACGGCGCAATCGCCGCGTCGCCCGCAGAGTTCGATCATCGCCTCGGCCATGCGATCTCGCGCGGCGGAGTTTGCCTCCGTAGTGATCGCGCCAGGTTTTCCAAGGTTTGCCGCATACAGTGTCCCGTTCGTGAAGGTGAATTCCGGGCCGTAAATAGGTGGCCAGGCGAGGGAACTCCTTGTGAGTACAAGAAGCGCAACGATGATGCGGACGGCAAATTGCTTCACCTATTCTTATCGGTATTTTTAACCCGAAGCTTGACGTACGGCTGAATCGGGCTGGAGTATGGTGTTTGCAGATTTCGAGCACATGGGAGCTTATAAACCTACCCGCTCCTCCCGCGAAAGATCATCCATACCTTCCCGGCGTCCGGTTGAACGCTGGGCCGCTTCCGATTCCAGATCACATGCCGAAATCATGAAAGGCGCCGAAATCGACCATGAGGCCGGCCTTAGACCGCAAAAAGGGCAGGGTCCAGGTGAGCATTCGCATTCAGCCATGCGCGGTCCGGGCCTTTCGATTCCCGGGCGCTCCATGAGAAGACGTGCGGGGTCCCGGCGAAAGTACCGCGAAAAGTAGCGCTGACCTGCCCGCTTTTAAAATGCAGGGAGCGGAGTTCCGGTCAAGGCAGCCTGTATCAAGTCGATCGCAATATCGTAGTCAAGTCCGTCGGGATCGTTTCCCGCGGTGGCACGCCAGCCCTCGGGCGCTTCGGGATGCGGGCCTGAGACGAGCACCAGACCTTTTCCGGCCCAGGTCTGGGATATCGCCGGATCTCCCGTTTCGTATCGCGCGATCACGCCATTCTGCCATTCAGGAGTGATTGGGCCTCCCCACCACACGAGATTTCGATGGCTTTGGTCCGGGAAGAATACCTCCACGATCGCGGCCACGGGTTCGAACCCTCCCGGAAGGTACAAGTCGAGAACCGCGCCAGCCGCGATTGCCATTCCATAGGACGCGACTTTATCCGTCGTTGCCTCGGGCCCGACCGCAACCCAAGCTCCCGCGCAAAATCCGACATACCCGAGCCCTCGTTCCCGAACCGCCTTTCGAACGCGAAGCCGTGTCTCGGGGGTGAGTCCGCTGGTGATGGTTCCGCCACTTCCTCCGGGAACGACCATGACCCCGAAACTCGCCATTTCGTCGAGAGTCATCGCGTTCAGTTGTGCGGAATTCACGAGGCGGTAGCTAAGTGATTGCGACTTCACGATTTCTTCGGTCGTCTGCCAATCCGAAGTCGAAACTCCCGAACCATTGAAGAGCAGAACCTCCGTTGCAGGGGAGGGCGTTGGATTGCCAGGATTGGTCGTGCCTACATCGGGTAATTGGGATTGAGACTCCGGGACTGAGCCGATTTGACCGTTCTGATCGTTGGATCCTTGGCATCCTGAGAAGACGAGCAAAAATCCCGCAAAGAAATACTGAAGGCGCCTCATTTTCATTTCATCACTCCTTGCAAAGAGGCCTACGAAAATACGCTCCCGAAGGTGTCGCGAAAAAATATTGGACCATTCGCGAAACTTTTTTCAGGGGGGTGCGTATGCACCAGAGAAGATAAACGACAAGGAGGTCGCATGAGAAAAGTTATCGGGAGCTTTTGTTTCAGCCTGCGTTTGGGCCTATGCTTTGGCTTATACATTTTAATGATGTTCGGGCTGGCTGCTTGTAACGAAACCGGTACTGGAGAGAATTCGCTGACACGAAATGATTCATCGGTCACAACGCCTGCGCCGCCGACCCCGCTGCCGACGCCAACACCCACCCCCAGTCCCACGACCCCGGTTTCAACCGGCAAAGTCTACATCGGACCGGATGAGGTGGAGAAATTCGTCAATAAATTTGTCGATGACGGTAAAATGCAGGGCCTCGATGTTCTTCCTGATATGAAAGGGCCCACTCTGCAAATTCAGATTTCAAGCCTGAATACCTATGGGAGCTCTGTGATCGGTCTTTGTGAATCGGGCGGCACCATGCGCCGGGTTACCTTTGATCCGGATTTCTGGAACAGTGTTTCAGATACGCAAAGGGAGCTCCTGGCCCACCATGAACTTGGCCACTGCGTGCTCTACCGCCCGCATCGGAACGACGTCCTCTCGACGGGGGCGTATGCGTCCATCATGTATCCGATCATCATGGGCAGTTCGACTTACCTGAATAATTATTCATATTACCTCCAAGAGCTCTTCACCTGGACGGCTTCAGCGGTCATGGCCAAAGTCACGGAAGAGCCCACTGTTCATATCTGTAATTTGGAAGATCTCTAAAATAGTCGCTCCGTTTCCTCCACAACCGAAGATGTGCCCCGGGAGGCTGAATCCTGCTTTCCGGGGCGTGACTATTCACATACCTGACTG
Source organism: Bdellovibrionota bacterium (assembly GCA_035291325.1). Classification (GTDB taxonomy): domain Bacteria; phylum Bdellovibrionota; class UBA1018; order UBA1018; family UBA1018; genus XYD1-FULL-55-31. The sequence continues at coordinate 26,500 of DATDSK010000230.1, forward strand.
TAACCATTCAATAAAAAGGCTTCAACCTTCAGCGCCAATCGTCCGTAGTTAATACTAGAGGACCTACTCTATGGACGGCATGCTGGACTTTTTGAAAAATAATTTCTTTCACATCGCACCGATACTTCTCGCGGGAGCGTTCGCGATCGCGATCATTCTGGA
>DATDSK010000231.1:0-3151 GCA_035291325.1 Bdellovibrionota bacterium
CGGAAACGGGATTAGCCCCCCGAAGCCGTTCAAGCGAGAGCAGTTTTTGAATAGTCTTACTTCCGCTTCCTCGGGGATTCTGTCGGGCGTGGCTTTTACTTCCGCGAGCGGTGAAACGGTGCTGAAAAAGGAGGCGGCTGAAGAAGTCGTGACGCCGGGCCGCCGCTCCGAAGAAAAGCAGGAAAAAAAGCACGAGGAGCGCGGCGAGGATAACCAGGAGCAAAAGCCTGAAAAACAGCAGGAAAAGCAAGCACAACCAAAGGATGAAAAAGGCAGGCGCATCAATCTCCTGACGTTTCAGGCCGGTGCTTTCTTCATGCCGTCTCTGGAGACCCAGATTTATCGTTCGGAGCCGACGCCAGTTCCGGACTCCTCCTACTTCAGCAACATGAGTGTCCCGCGAAAGGAAGCGGTGCGGGCGGTTTCGGTAAGCTGGAATCCGACGGTTCCCATTCCTTTGATCAGCGTGCTTTCGGTCAAGGGCCATTTCGGATGGATTTTTGCCCAGAACGGCTCGCTTTTTAATAAGCTTTGGGTAGTGGAATATCAGCTCTTCGGGACTGTTACCTTGTTCCAACGGTTCTTCGGCGAGGTGGGCTATGGTCAGCAATCATGGCGGCATGAGAATCTTTCGTACGGCATGTTGAGTACGAACGTTGGCTTCGTGTTTTCAGGCGGAGGCAAGCTGGATCGAATATTCATCGGACGATCGGAATTGGGGACGAACCCGCCGACCGAACAATTCAAGCTGGGGGTTGGGCTGAGTTTTTAGGCCGCCTAGAAATCAGTCTTGTGTCATTTCGTCCGGGAGCTCGTTCGGATTTTCAACGTCCAGATCTGCCGGAAAGAATCGCTGTAATGTCGCACCCACGGTTCGGACCGCCAGAGCGATGGCGTCTTCCGTCGAACATGACCTGAGGTCATTTCGAAGTGCCTCGGCAAGGCCGTTCCAATAATCCTGGCCGACCACTTTGTGGATACCCTCGTCGCCGATCAGCGCGAATTTCTTTCGACGGAGGTTGACGTAGATCAAAACGGCGTTTCGTTGCGCGGTTTTAGTCATCCCGAAGCGGTGAAAAAGCTTTGTCGCTCTCGCAAAGGGGTCCGGCTCGAACCACTTCTTCGAGAGATGGACCCGAATTTCTCCGGTAGTTCCCTTTTCGGCGGCCGCGATGGCGCGAATGACAGGTGAGCGTTTGACGGGCTCGTCACGCTTGAGTGATGCCTCCTGCTTTGGGCCGGTTTCGGATTTGCAATCAGGATTGTTTTTACCAGCTGCCACTTGCTCCCCCTCCGCCGGAAAGGCCGCCGTCCCCGCTGAAGCCACCGAAGCCACCACGACCGCCGCCCCCGAATCCGCCCAGACCGCCCCAATCGGAAGTCAAGCGGCGACGTCCCGGCAGAGCAGGGTCCCAGGGTTTTGGATGGTACCACCCGCTGCTCGTGAAATGAGCATCAGCGGCGGTGACGAGGTTCAAGACAAAGAGGACGAGAATGATTCCGAGCCCGAGAATGACCAAAGCGATCCAGCCGTGTCGGGTGACCGGCGAAAAGTTTCGGCGCGGCTGCCAGTTGCCCCTGAAACCGCCATCCCGCAGAATCTGCTCCGCCTGTCCGCTCTGTATCAGCGGGCTTTCTATTGTCCTGAGAAGCTCGAAAGCCGCCAGCTGAAGCGCCCGATCCGGTTTGCCGGCCTTGAGCTCGGGGATGAGGAATTGTTCGAGTATCTGCTTTGATTTGGCATCGGTGAGCAGGGCTTCGAGTCCATAGCCGACTTCGATCCGCGCTTTGCGGTCCTTCCAATACAGGGCCAGCAAAATGCCGTTATCCTTGCCCCGTTTGCCGACCTTCCAGGTTGAGAACACCCGATTCGTGAACTGGACGAGTTCTTCGCTTTCGAGGGACTCGAAAATGGCGATCAGGAACTGTTCGCCGGTCGCCCGGTCATGCTCGATCAGGAGCGTTTGAAGCCCTTGAAGTGCATCGGTTGTGAGGACTTTCGCCTCATCAAGGACATAGTAATAGGGGGGCTGGGGAATGGCTCTCGCGGAACCTGCTGCATCCGAAGATTCGGCATGGGCAGGCACGATGAGCTGGGATGCTGCCGCTATCAGGAGCGCTGCAAACCTGAGCACTAAAACTCCACTTTCGGAGCCGTTTTTGCCGAAGGTTCAGACGCGAAATAAGCCTTTTCGGTAAATCCGCGCACGTTGGCGATGATGGCTTGAGGGAACTTTCGGACTAGGATGTTGTACATCTTTGCTGCTTCGTTGAAGCGCATCCGTTCAACGGATATTCGATTCTCAGTTCCCTCGAGTTGGGATTGGAGTTCAAGGAAGTTCTTATCTGCTTTGAGTTCGGGATACTTTTCCACGACAACCATGAGTCTTGAGAGGGCACTTGTCAGTTGCGTTTGTGTTTTCTCAAATTGGGCGAGGTCTCCTGGTTTTTCCACTTTGATTTGGCCCACTTGAGAACGAGCCCGTGTAACCTCCTCGAGCACGGTGGCTTCGTGCTTGGCGTACCCTTTTACCGTGTTGACCAGGTTTGGAATCAGGTCGGCCCGGCGCTGGTAGACGTTCTCGACCTGCGACCACTTTTCACGCGTGCCTTCATCGAGAGAAACAAGCTGGTTATTGACGGAAATGACCCAGCCTCCCAGGAGAAGGGCGAAGAATGCGAGTACGCCGAGAGCAACAAGGGCCACGAATGCCGGTTTTTTCATAGAGGTGTTCCTTTGTTTCGATAGTTTTAAGCTCCAGAGTCGGCGTGTCAACAAGAAGAGCATGGGAACGGGGGTGGCACGGCGCGCAATCAGGCCTTCTTCTGCGTTAAATTCCCATTGATTCTATGCCTGGCGCCTTGTAAATATGTCCATCAACTACGCACACCTCGATAACGTGGTGCCGTGTTCGGTGCTCAGACGTTGTTTGACACATCGTTTGGAAACTGAAGCGGTCAGCGAGGTGGAGGGAGACAAAGTTTCCGGGAGCGGTTCCCGGACGACCTCGTCTCAATAACCGCGGTTCGCCTGTCTGCGTTTTTACGCCGTCTCGCATTCCGCATTAGATCTAATCAGGAGTGAACATGCCCGCTATTACTATGCGCGAGCTTTTGGAGTCTGGAGTCCATTTTGGTCATCAGACGCGCC
>DATDSK010000232.1:0-2028 GCA_035291325.1 Bdellovibrionota bacterium
GGGCAGACTTTCACAAAAATCGCGCGACCACCTGGCCGACATGCTGATGTCGATTCTCACCGAGGATTTCGAGAATCTCTGCTACCAATACGCCGAACTCGGGTCAGCCGGGCCATCCATCGATTTCGATGCTTTTCAGCGAGAAGTGAGAAACACCGTCGCGCCCTATCTCGGGTTATCGCTCGGAGAGATCAATTCGGGAAAGATTCTTGTTGAATCGACGAAGATCGCCGCCAAATATGAAATAAAGATTCCGGGCGAATGGATGCTCGTTTTCAAAGCAATTCTGACCATGGAAGGGATGGGAAAGACTCTCGATCCCGATTTCGATTTAATGGCGCTCGGCCAGGACGTCGTGAAGGAGCTGATCAAGAATCAGTACTCCATGCAGCGACTCTCGAAAGAGATGGTATGGGTGGCGAAAGACATGGCCGCCCTCTTGAAGGTCCTTCCGCGCCAGATCCGCTGGATGTTCCGTAAATTCAACAGCAACGACTTCGCGCTCGAGGTGAAATCCCCGGAGCTGCAACAGCTTCGGGTTCAGCTGGATATGAACGGAAGGCGGATGAGCCTGAGTGTTTTGATCGCCGGGCTTTTCATCGCAAGCAGCGTCGCTCTTCAGCATTCTTCGGGAGAACTCGTCGCCGGATATCCTCTCGCCGCGGTCGTCTTTTTCGTGGTCGGGTGTGTATTCCTGCTCAATCTCCTTTTCAAGGCTCTGAAATAGGCTTCTCCATATTTATTGTCGTTTGTTTGTTTAAAAAATCATCGCACGGAACGTTCTTTTCTATTGAGCAATGCTCGGCTCGCAAGCTAGCGTTGACGGACGCAGATGAGACACCCCCCGTAGGTTGAGGAGTAGCGTGGTAATGGTTCGAGTTCGCGAAAACAGGCACGTGCGCCTGTTTTTCCTAATTTCCCTAGTTCCCATGATTGCGGTCCTGATAAGCGTTTCAGCTTGTGACAGGGCCGGAGTTTCGGGGGCTGAACTGGGCCGTGATCACGTCTCCGGTCCGGTCGGTTTGATTCCTCCGGGAGAGGACGGGGTCGGTCTCCCGCGTTCCGGTCCAAGCGGCATTGTTGGCGAGAGCTGCAGCTCGGATGACCCCACGTTTCTCTGTCTCGGGCTCAAGTACGTGGTCTACACGGACATCATAAGTACGCCGATCGTGAGCCGAAAGAGCGCGATCGGAAACGTGAAGCTCATCAACAAAGTCTGGAACCAGTGCAAAATCGGCTTTCAGATTGACGAGTTTCTGGCCGCTCCACCGGCTGATTACGGCCTTCGATACCAGACGGCGAATTATGCGGAGCTCGATGCGATTCGAAATACCTTTCTCGATAACTCAACATTATTGGTGGTCACGACCGGGACCTGGGACCGAACCGGCAGTCTCGGCAATACTGGCGCGAACGCATGGACCGCAATGCCCAACGGCCCCCCCTATGGGGTCATCATGGAACGCCCCGTCGGAGTCTATGCCAACATTATCGCGCACGAACTGGGTCATTACCTCAATGTCGGACACGTCAGCGACAATTCCTCGCTCATGAATCCAATCATTTATACGAATTCCACCGGGATCTCTCGAACGGATTGCACGAAGGCCCGCTCGGCAGCCCGATATTTCTGGTCTAAAATGATTCGTTAATCTTGTGCCGGCCTTGAAGGGATGCAAAGCCGGACATCTTGCCGCAAGGACGTGGCACTCGGGACAAGAGGAGACATTTTCTCCTCTTGTCCTCGTTTGCGGAATATGCGAGTTTTCCCGGTATGTCAGACGCAACCATTAAAGTTCCGGCCCCGATCAATGAACCCATCCGCGCTTACGAGCCCGGCTCATCTCATCGCGAGAGTTTGAAACGCAAACTCAATTCGATGGCCGCCGAGCGCATCGAGATCCCCTGCTTCATTGGCGGCGCCGAGATCCGCACCGGCCAGAAAAAGCAGGTCGCCATGCCTCACTCTCACAAGGAGGTGCTCGGCGAGTACCACGTAGCCGGTGTCCAGGAAATGAAGCTCGCCGT
>DATDSK010000233.1:0-6251 GCA_035291325.1 Bdellovibrionota bacterium
TCGCTCCGAAGATAGAGGATTTACGTCGGCTAATCGGCGCACTTGACCGTCCGGGCGCTCCTTTGTAGGTTGGAGTCACAGGCGCAGGAAGCGATTTTGCTGACTCCCACCGAGAGGAATTCACGTGCAGAAAATCAAAATTAACGAAGTCGTCGTAAACAAGACTGCCAAGCGCTGTCGCGAGCGCGGAGTGATCATTCCGACGTTCTCGCAGCAGATTCATCCTGAAAAGGTTCCTGCGGAAATCAAGAAGAAGCTTCCCTCGGTCGGCCTTTGGGACGTGAACCCTCTCAATCTGTTCCGGATCACCTGGAAGAACGATGTCAAGACAGGTCTTTACGGCGGCGTGAACTACGTCGAGATCCCGCGCGAGTTGACGGGCGTTGATGCGAAGATCATCGGACTGGTCGGCAAATATTTTCCGACTGGCGCGCATAAGGTCGGCGCCGCGTTTGGTTGTCTTGTCCCGCGCCTCGTGACGGGCGAGTTCGATCCTTCGACCCAAAAAGCGGTGTGGCCCTCGACCGGAAATTACTGTCGCGGCGGGGCGTTTGACTGCGCGCTTCTCGAGTGCACGGCGGTCGCGATTCTGCCCGAGGGGATGAGCAAGGAACGTTTCGAGTGGCTCAAGAAAATCGGCGCCGAAGTGATCGCGACGCCGGGCTGTGAAAGCAACGTCAAAGAAATTTACGATAAATGCTGGGAAATCAAGAAGACCCGGAAAGACTGTCTTATCTTCAATCAGTTCGAGGAATTCGGAAATGCGGCCTGGCATTACCATGTGACCGGGAACGCGGTTGAGGAGGCGTATCGTTCCGTCGCGGGTTCGAAAGGGCGGCTCGCCGCTTACGTTTCGGCCACGGGTTCGGCGGGGACGATCTCTGCCGGCGATTATCTCAGGACCATCGCGCCGCACATTCGCGTGGCCGCGACCGAAGCCCTTCAGTGTCCCACGTTGCTTCGGAATGGCTTTGGTGATCACCGGATCGAAGGCATCGGCGACAAACACGTGCCCTGGGTTCACAACGTCAGGAACACGAATGCCGTGGTCGCGGTTGACGACGAGAACACGATGCGGGTTTTGAGGTTGTTCAACGAAGCAGCCGGTCAGAAAGTTCTCGCGGCGAACGGGATTTCCAAGAAGGCGATCGAAGCGCTTCCGCTTCTCGGGATCTCGAGCATCTGCAACCTGATCGCTTCGATCAAAATGGCGAAGTACTTCGAGTTTGATAAGGATGACGTGATCGTCACGATGTTTACCGATTCCGCCGAGATGTATCAGTCACGGCTGGGTGAGTTGAATCACGCGCACGGGAATTATTCGGAGTCGCAGGCCACCGTCGACCTTGAGCGGTATCTCCGGGGTGTGGGCACTGACTCGATGAAGGAACTCGGCTACCACGATCAAAAGGCGCTCCACAATCTGAAGTACTTCACCTGGGTCGAGCAGCAGGGCAAAACGGTCGAAGAACTTCGCGAACTCTGGAGCCCCGATTTCTGGCAGGAAAAATTCTCCCAGCTTCACGACTGGGACAAGCTGATCGAGAGCTTTAATCAGCGGTAATTGTTGAACAATTATTAACTACAAAGCTGCCCTCCATATTCCGATAACGATATTGGAATGTGTATTCAGGCCCGCTTTTGGATATTGCCGGTTTTACTTGTCTTTATGGCCGCGCCGATCGCTCCGGTTGCGGCGTTCGCGTCTGAAAGCGCCTTTCAGCTCTGCTACTTCAGTCTGAACAGTTCCGAAGAGTTCAAAACAATGGACGAGATGGCCCGCAAGCTCGGGGTTGTTTCTCCTCGGATGATTCAGGTTCGGGAATTTCACGATCCGGAAAGGAACCCGGAGCCCCAATCTTCCTTTGAAACCATGGTTCGGGAAATGATCGCCTCGGGACAGAAATGCGACGGCCTGGTCATTTCAGGACATCACACGGGATCGTTCGGGGGTATTCGCACCCGTAGAACTGGAAAGCTGACGCTTGAGTTCATGGAAAAGCTCTCGTGCGATCCCAAATACAACGGTTGGTTCAAGGAGATCAAGGCCCTCTGGCTCGAAGGGTGTCGGACGGCCGGCCCCGGCCAGATCGAGGAAGCCGATGACCCGGAGTTCTCGGCGGATTTTCATATGCAACGGGTCGGGGCGGTTCGCGAACAAGATCACCTGACGCAGAGTTTTTCGGATCTCAATCGCGAATATTCGGCCACGCTCGATCAGGACAATCCGCTTTCGTCACGCTATTTGCGGATTTTCCCGGCCGCGACGGTTTTCGGTTGGACGAAGAGCGGCCCGGGCCGTAATGCGAGGAGCGAACTGTCTCTTCCTTATCATATTGCCCAAATCGCGACGCTGAACGACGAAAGAAACCGCGTCTTCGACAACCCTGTAGCCGATGAGCTTTCCCCCGAAAGTGCCGCGGCCTTTTCCGGCGCGCTTGCCACTCTTTTTCGGGCATTTCGCCCGAATCAGAAGTGCGAGGATCTCGCGGTCCAGGGTTGGCTTGAACACGGGCGGGGTGATCGCGGGTACGTGCTCAAGAACCCCGATCTGAACGGATTCAAATCCCTTCTGGGGAGCGGAAACGCCAGGCTCGTTGAAGCGAGGCTGAACGATTGTATTTTCAAGAATGATCCCGATCCCAAGCGCGTGCTCGAAGCGCTCGATCGAATTCTTCGTGATCCCGTTTCTATCGGATACAGCTTCAACACGATGTTCGAGTCCATGCTGGATCTGAAGAAGGCCGGATCGAAGCGGGATCTCAAGCTCCTGGACAGGATTCAGAAGAAACTTCAGTCCAGTCCGGAGGTTCAGCAATTCCTCGATCGTAAGCTGTTTTCGAAGCAGCTGGGTCTCATCAGAAAAATCGATTATTACGCTTTTCACCGCGTGATGACCGGCCGCGCGGAACTGGCGATCGAGCAACAGATCCGGAAGGCGGCCCTCGAGCAGCTCGTCGGCGGCGTGGTGACCGGCAATCATCACGACGTTGTCAACTACAAGGAAACGTTGCTCGAATCACTTGAAAAGCACGATCTCCTGGATACGACTTTTGTCAGAGCGCTCGCGTCTGCCCCTCTCGCGGATGCGACGGTTCTCGAACACGTGCTCACGTATGCTCAGGGACAGAAAAACAGTGAGCTCTACCACGAATTCATCAACGGGATACTTACGCCGCGACCGCCCCGGGCTGCGGGAACGGTAACGGGGATGCGAGCCGGTGCATCTGTTGCACTTGGCGCAGACGACGGCCTGCTCGCCAGAGTTCTGGAAGAAATGCCTCCGCTCGGGAGCCGCGGAGTAACGAGGGCTGATCGGGATAACTGGATCGTTGCCGCGCTCGGGTCTTTCGGCTACGGCCCGAGAACGTTCGCGGCCATCGCGAAGCTAAGGGATTCAGAAGTCGGCGACCAGGAAGGATTGAGAAAAGCCGCAAGCGATAAATTGGTTTCACTCATCAAGGGGCATAAAAAACGCGCCGTTTTGGGGGACATGAGTGCCGCGCTCGTTGCGATCATCGAGTCGCGGCCAGTGCTTCCGAAGAGCAAGGAAATCCTGGACTGGTATTTCGGCCGCGACGATCTGACTGGGTGGGAACTCGCATCCCTTGCCGAAGCGATGGCGGTTCCTGATATCGGAATTGGCGATCGCGGAGAGCGTCTTCGCAAAATCCTGTCGCTTTCGAATGCCAACGCCATTGTTCAGGCTTCGGTTTGCCGGACGATCCTCGCGGCTCCGGAGATCGCGGGCGCTGCTCAGTTGATCGAGACTGTCGCCGACTCTCCATCCGCTCATCTGGATACGCTGTACAGCGCGCTGCAGGCGACGTTCGCCTTGCCGAACTCTCCCGAGCGAAAGGCCGAGCTTTTGCGTAAGATCATCTTCCGCGGCAAGGATCTGACCCGCGAAAAAGGCGCACGCCCCGGCGCGAGTCTTCGCTCGGCCCTGAGAAACGGTCTTCAGAAATCGCGGGAGAAAATCCCGGGATCCGATGCGTTACTTCGTTCCGTGATGACCTGGTGACGGAGCTTACAAGCCGACCCGCCGCTTGCCGTTTTTCGCGAGAATGCCGAGTACCTTCGCGGGATCCTTGAAGCGACCCAGGAAAATCATCGAGGCGATGATAAACGGCTTGTAGCCGGCTTCCTTGTAGGTCTCCACCCGGTAACGTTCGAAGACGGTGTCCTGCACTTCGCCTTCCTTGCAGGAGACGTTTGAAATATCAGCCGGCAGGCAATGCATGTAGAGGGCTTTGCCGCCTTTGGTGAGCTTCATCTTGTCTTCGGTGCACTCCCAGCCTTTATAACGGGCATTGTTCGCGAGACACTGCTTTTCGAGTTCCTTGAGACCGGCGGAATCATTCGCGCGCAGGAGCTGCGTCCGCTTCTCCATGACGTGGAATGGCGCCCAGCTTTTCGGGTACACGATATCGGCGTCGCGAAAGGCGTCTTCCATCGAATTCACGATTTGAAAGGAGCCGCCGCTTTTCTTCGCGTTACTTTGGGCGACATCCGTACAGTCCTGGATCAACGAATAGCCTTCCGGGTAGGCGAGCGTGACATTCATCCCGAAGCGGGTCATGAGACCGATGATCCCCTGGGGCACCGAGAGCGGCTTGCCGTAGCTCGGGGAATAGGCCCAGGTCATCGCGATCTTCTTGCCTCTGAGTTTTTCGAGAGAGCCGAAATAGTTCTTCAGATGCGCCAAATCGGCCATGGACTGTGTCGGATGGTCCACGTCGCATTGTAGATTAACGATCGTCGGGCGCTGATTCAGAACGCCCTCCTTGTATCCCCCGTCGAGAGCCCGCGCGACTTCCTTCATGTACGTGTGGCCGGCGCCGAGGTACATGTCGTCGCGGATTCCGACGACTTCCGTCAAAAACGAGATCATATTCGAAGTCTCGCGGACCGTTTCTCCGTGCGCGAGCTGCGACTTTCCCTCGTCAAAGTCCTGCACGGTGAGACCGAGCATGTTGCAGGCCGAGGCGAATGAAAACCGGGTTCTTGTTGAATTATCACGGAATTGAGAAACGGCGAGACCGGAATCAAAAACGCGAGTCGACACGTTTTTCTCGAAAAGCGACTTGAGTGCCTCGGCGACTTTGATGGTAGCAAGAATTTCGTCTTCGGATTTCTGCCAGGTGAGCAGGAAATCCTTATTCACCATATCAGTTTTGAGCGATTCGAGTTCTTTGATCATTTGTTGGACGTTTTCCATTTTCAGGTCCTTTCTCATCTGGGTCTAATCCGTGCTGGTCAAATACGCGCGGCAGACTCCGTACGGGCGGGTGCCGCGCGTGGAGTCTCAACGAGTGACGGTGGTTCCGGCTTTGCCTTCGATCGTTTTGTCGAAGAGGTTTGTTTTCGTGATGTAGGCAGCCGTTCCGCCGCTTTCCAGGAATTTGATGACGGCCTTCATTTTCGGTCCCATGCTGCCGGCCGGGAAGTCTCCTGGATCTTTTTCGAAGAGTTCCTTGGCCTGCGCGAGCGTGAGCTGGCGGAGATCTTTCTGGTTCGGCTTCTTGTAGTTGAGTTTGGCGCCGTCTTCGTTCGTGAAAATCGTGAGACTGACTTCAATGTCCTCGTTCCGGGCACGCGCACGTTCGATGAGCATTTTGCCCAGCAAAGCCGAAGCCAGATCTTTGTCGATGACGGCTTCGACTCCGGAGTAGACCTTCACGGGTTTCTGGCCAGCCCGATGCGGGCGCTTGAAGATAATGCCGTGGCTGCATTCGTAAACTTCCTCATCATTGACGACTTTGGGTTCCACGCAGGCAATCGGGATTCCGCCGCCGCCGACGCTGATCGGGATCATTCCCGCGCGAAGCTGCGTGTCGACAATGTCGACCTCGATGATGTCAATCGGTTCCGGCGAGGGAACCACTCTGCGCCAGAGTTCCTGTCCCTGCGCATCGGTTCCGTAGAGTTTCACTTCCCAACCGTCCTTTTCCTTCCGGTCCATCGCTTCCTGCTTCGTGTACGTGGTGCCGATGAACTTCGAGGGATTCTTGAAGTCCGGGTCGTTCAGGTCGACGACGGTTTGAGTAACGGTTTCGGCGACGAGCTTATCGATCCCGCGCAAGCGCAGTTCATTCGAAAGCTGCGCGAGCATGTAGCCCATCGCGCCCTGGGTGTCGGCGCCGCAGATGTCGAGGGGGAGCGGGTGCAGAATCGGCCGCGCGTACTCCGCGCGAAGAAGAATGTTGCCGACCTGAGGTCCGTTGCCGTGGGTGAGGACATAAAGATCG
>DATDSK010000234.1:0-20067 GCA_035291325.1 Bdellovibrionota bacterium
GTCGTTTGCAAGTTGGAGGAGTGAGTCAGGCCTGAATGTACTCACGATGGGCTGACCTTTCCGATCCTTTTTGTAACCTTGCAGATTTCCGCTTTCGTCACGAATGGGGATGGGGCCGCCTTTTTGAGTTCCGACGCCGAAAATATAGAGTCTTGCCCCGGAGTCCCTGAGCTTCTTCGCGGTTTCGGCGACTTGACCTTCCTGGTCTTCACCGTCCGAGATCAGAATGACGGCTTTCGATAGGAGGGCGTCGCCGGCGCCGGCCGGGCTGTCTTCAGCGCCCCTTTCGAGAGCCTTGCGAACGGTTTCAAGGCCAAGGCCAAGGTCGGTTCCCTGGCTGGATACGATCTTCGGCGTCAGCAGGTCGATAACTTCGAGAACATAATCAAGGTCCGTCGTCAGCGGACACGCCAGATAGGAGCTGGCCGCGAAGGCGACTACCCCGGCCCGGTCTCCATGAAGGCGGTCGACGATCGATTTGATGAGATGCTTTGCCTTCTTCAGGCGACTCGGGGTGGTGTCTTCGACTTCCATGCTGTTTGAAACATCAAGGAGGAAGAAGATATCCATGCCGGTGACATGAGCGATCTCCTCATGACTGCCCCATTGGGGGCGCGCCATGGCCAGGATCGCGAATCCCATCGCGAGCAGCCAGATTCGTGCCTTGGCCATTCCGGAGGAATGATCAGTCTCGGGAGCGATCGATTTCCACGTCGCCTCCCGCGCGAACCGCGCGAATCGCTTTTTTCGGCGGTTTTCGTCAAACATCAGAACGAAATAGACGAGTGGCAGCGCGAGGAGAAACCAGAGCCAGCTTTGGGCGGCGAATTTCATGGCAAAACCCTCCACCAGCCGCGGGACAGAATTTGCTCGATCACCAGGATGAGAATGCCAAGTTTAAGAGGCTTGAAGAACTGCTCCTCGTAGCGGGTTTTTTCCTTCGAAACGATCTCAGTCTTTTCAAGCTGGTCGATCTCCGCGAAAACCGAGTTTAAAGCGGATTCATCCGTCACACGATAAAATTTTCCGGCTGTTTTTATCGCGATTTGCTCGAGGAGTTCCGGATTAAGCGCGTTATCAAACCATTGATAGCTCGTGATCGTCTGACCGAAAGGACCTGGCTGCCGAATCGGCATTTTCACCCGCCCTTCGCGGCCGATCGCGATCGTATAGACGCGGATTCCGTAGCCCAAGGCGAGTTCTCCGGCCGTGGCCGGATCGACTTGTCCGACGTTGTTATCGCCGTCGGTGAGCAGGATAATGACGCGGCTTTTGGCTTTTGAGTTCCGAAGACGGCTGACCGCCAGTGCCAGACCGTCTCCTATAGCCGTGCCGTCCTTGAGAACGCCGATCCTGGCATCGCGAAGGGCCTTCATCACGAGTCCGTAATCCAGCGTCGGTGGGGCGAGACTGAGCGGCTCTCCACTGAAAGCCACGAAACCGATCCGGTCATTCTGCCGGCCTTTGATGAAGTTTTCGAAGACGTCTTTGGCGACTTCGAATCGTGAACGTTCGGCCAGATCCTCGATATTCATGCTCGCGGAAATGTCGAGCACCATCATGATATCCAAGCCGCTGATGGTCCGCTCGGTCTGGCGGTAACTTGCTTGCGGGCGCGCGAGTGATACGACAAACAGTGCCCAGCCGAGGTATTTGAGTGCCAGAAGAAATTTCGTTGGTCGCAGGGACGCGACCGAGGCGGGGATCGGGAGCGGAAACAGAACGCGAGCGGGCCTGCTTCTCCTCAGCCACCATCGGTGAAGAATCGGGAGCAACAGAAGCAGGATCAGGAACGGCCAGGCCGCGAATCGCACTATGCCCCCCCCGGAAGAATTTGCGCCGGCGGTGGCGTACGCCGTGTGGTCAAAACGAGGTGCCGGGCATCTTCAAGGACTTGAATGCCGTCTCCTCCATTTGGGACGTGATCCGTGAATTTGACAAAATCAAGGCGGGTAAGAAGGCTTTCGAGCCGATCCAGGGTTGAATCCCCCAGTGTTTCCCGGTTTTCCAAGCACCTCAGGATTTCTGTCGTGGTGGACTCGATTGCATCGAAGCGGTACCGCGATCCGACATAGGTTTTTATGATCTCGGACAAACCGAAATAGTGGGCTTTGTACTGGCCGCCTTTCATGAGATTCCGTTTTTCGAGTTCAGCCAGGGCAGCGAGCGCCACCACGTCTTCCGGCTTGGGCGGTTCGACGGGCTTCGGCGCGACGACTCTGCCGCGCTTCCGCCATCGATGGAACGCATAAAAAAATGCGGCCAGCAGGACCCCGAACAAAACGCCGGCAATCAGGAGGACCCACCACGGAAAAGCCAAACCCACTGGAGGTCGCATGGGTGCGGGCTCCTGGGGTTTGGGGTCGTCAGGACGAATGGCTGAGCCGACTTGAATTGAGAACGGATTTGTCCTTCCGATCAACCGGCCCGAGCCATCCCGAAGCGGCAGGGTCGGCAGCGTGAGCGCTCCCGCTTTCAACGGAATGGCGGTGACGCCATTTTCGGAGCTCACGTCCCATCCCTGGTCGAAAAGACTTTCGCTCATCTGAGCCGGATCAACGGAGCTGGCCGGAGCCGCGCCAGCAATTTTAAGACTGAGACGATCCCCGACCTGGATTGTTTCAGGCGGATTTTCAGCCCAGTCGAGGTCAAAGGAGGGGAGTTGGAGCAATTCGGACTCGGCGAGGGGAGAGGGAGAAGTTGTCGGCGAAGCTTGCTGTACGGGCTCGAGTGCGGGCGAGCTCGTCGCGGTCGGGAGTGACAAGAGCACGCCGGTCAGAACCAGGCGCCACGAGAATCGCTGGCTGTCCGGCAAGTTTAGGCGACGCTTAGCGCTTCTGCCGACGAGTCCGGGCGCGAAAAAATCGAACCACGGCTTCTCCATAGTCATCCTTTGTCTGAAGCTGCAGGAATTCAACTTTGCCGCCTTTCATGGCGGCGTCCCTGCGGCTTTGGTGTTGTTCGCGGAAGTTCTTGACCCAATTCTTGAAATTATAGGACGATGTATCGACGAAACGTTCGGCTCCGGTTTCGGGGTCCAAAAAGAGAAGATGCCCGACTTCCGGTATTTCGAGTTCTCTCAGGTCCGAAACGCAGATAGCGACGACGTCATGACGTCGCGCGAGCCGTTTCAGCGCAATCGCGTAATCATCGGCCATGAAGTCGCTGATCACGAAAACGACGCCGCTGTGTTTCATGATCCGTCCGGCGGCATCCAGTGCGCCCTTGAGATCGGTTCCCTTTGATTCCGGCTCGTGACTGATGATATCCCGGATGATTCGAAGATTATGTTGCCGCCCTTTTTTAGGCGGAATGATGAGATCCACGCCACCCGAAAAGAGCAGCGCCCCGACCTTGTCTCCGGTGTGACTTGCGGCATAGGCGAGCATCCCCGCGATTTCGGCCGCGACTTCGGATTTCAGTTTCGCCTCAGAACCGAACGCGCCTGAACCGGACGAGTCGACAATCAGAAAAACCGTCAGTTCGCGTTCCTCCTCATATTTTTTGACGAGGAGATCGCGGGTGCGGGCGCTCACTTTCCAATCGATATGCCGGATATCGTCTCCGGGGACGTAAAGGCGGTGTTCGGAGAACTGTACGCCGTGGCCCTTGAAATGGCTCCGATACTGACCGGACATGAAATCGTCCACCCGCTTTCGCGTCGTTATTTCAATCAGGCGAACTTTTCTGAGAAGCTCATCAGCAAGCATCGTGGCTGGCCTTACGGAACCTCAACGTGCTCGAGAATCGTTTTGACGATGTGTTCACTATCGATTCCGTCGGCTTCCGCTTCAAAGGTCACAAGGATACGGTGCCTGAGCACGTCGTAGGCAATCGATTTGACGTCTTCGGGGGAAACAAATCCGCGATGATGGATGAAGGCGTTCGCGCGGCTCGCTTTCGCAAGCGCGATGGTCGCGCGGGGGGACGCCCCGACCTGGATTTGCTGGCGCAATTCCGGCATCCCTGCTTTTTCGGGGAACCGAGTCGCGAATACGAGCGCCAGGATATAGTCCTTCAGCTTTTCGTCCATGTAGATATCCGCGCAGACCTTGCGGCCTTCGAGAATGGTTGCCGGATGACATACTTTGGTCGCCTTTGGCGGTTCAACGGCGGACATGCGGTTCAGGATTGTTTTTTCCTCAATCTGGGTCGGGTATCCGACTTTGACTTTGAAGAGAAAACGGTCGAGTTGCGCTTCAGGGAGCGGGTAAGTTCCTTCCTGTTCGATCGGGTTTTGCGTTGCCAGGACGATGAAAGGATCCTGCATCGGATAAGTTGTTTCGCCGATCGTGACCTGATGTTCCCCCATCGCTTCCAAAAGAGCGCTCTGCACTTTCGCGGGCGCCCGGTTGATTTCATCCGCCAGGACGAGGTGAGTGAAAATCGGGCCCTTCTTGGGCGTGAATTCACCGGTCTTCTGGTTAAAGATCATGGTTCCGACAAGGTCGGCCGGGAGCAGGTCGGGAGTGAACTGGATACGCTGAAAATCCGCATGGATTACATCGGCCAGTGTTTTGATCGTGAGGGTTTTCGCCAGTCCGGGCAGACCTTCCAGAAGCACGTGGCCGTCACAAAGGAGAGCCATCAGAAGTCTCTCGAGCAAGGTCTTCTGGCCGACAATGACTTTGGACGATTCTGCCAGGATCATGTCGACGAATTGACTTTGTTTTTTGATTTCCTCGGTAAGCGATTGAACATCCATGTTAGCCATAGCCCCTGATCATACATGGATCAGGGCGCATCAGAAAGACCCCGACGAATCAGCGCAAAAAAATCCGGGAGTTCTTTGCTTTCGATGGAGTGGCTCAGGGCAATTAATACCCGATAAAAATCATCCGGATGATTGCGAGCAAGGATCAGGAACTGCTCGAGGTCGCCCTCGAGAATTCGAGCAGCGAGATGGAGCCGGATTTCTTTCGCGGCTGAAATCGCATGCGGGTTGTACGGGTCGAGAGGCTTCTCCTCAAAAAAATCAAGAATCGGGCGGAGAGCCTGATCGAGTTCGAGGGCCTGGTAATCCCGATTCGAGGTGACGAGATCGACATTCTCGACGAACTTCGTCCAGAAATCTTTGGCTTCCGGATTCAGATCGATTTGGCGTACTAATGCGAGGGCATCCGTGGCGAGGCTGGAATCCGCCAAGGCGCCGAAGAGCAGGCGGCGGAGTTTCTCCTTGTCGTCCAAGTCTGGATCTTCATAGAGAGCTTGCACAAGATCGGCGGCTCGTTTCGATCTCAGTGCCTTTCCGATATTCCGGGATCGCGCGGTGAAGTAGTCGAGGTTCTCGTCAAACAGGGGGCTCGCAGTCCTGAGCGCCGCCGGTATGATGTCGAGGTTTTTTGCGCTCGCGAGGGCATAATAAGCAAATTGCCGGAGCTGGGGCGCAATTCCGTCGTCGAGCGCGGCAAAGAGTTCCCCGAGGATTTTCCAGAGCAATTCGTGTTTGGGCTGATGAAGGAAAGTCCGGGTGATGTTCTGGACGAACGGGGCTGAGTTTTCTTCGCGCGCTGTCGCTCCCTCGATCAGAGCCGACAGCACGGTTTTGAGTGACGGATCTGGCGCGTCGCTCGAAGATGCGGCTTCCTTGAAAGGACGAAGCAGCCGGCCCGCTTGTCGGGTAGCCCCCATCTTGACGCCGAGCAAGGCAAGGCTGAGGTGATTTCGATCGCCCGCTTTCGGATTCCTGAACTCCGCGGGCGTCGAGTAATAAAGTTCGAAGAAGAGGTCTCGAAGCAACTTCATCCCGATCCCCGAGCGCGTTTCCCCCGGCTCTGGAAGATTCTCTCTGAGTACGGAGATCATCTGACGGATGTTGAACAGGCGTGCCTTCAGGGGCTTGGTGTTCAGCAGTTTCTTCAGTTCCGCAAATTGCTGCCAGGATAACCCTTCTTTGGTGAGAAATTCTGTGATGAGCGCCATATCGTCGCTGATGCCATTTTGAAACTCGGAGAACCTGAGCCCCATTTCGGAACGGCACTTCGGCATTTTGGGCATTCCGATGATCTTCTCAAATAATTTCTGAGTACTCTCGATGTCTTTTAGTGCCTCCGCGAGCGTCTGGGGATTCTTGTTCCGGAATTTGTTCTGGATCTGTGCGGGCCAGATTTCTCGTTCTTCGTCTTTCCAGGCTTCGGCGATCTGCGCCGTGAACTGCAGGCCGAAGTTCTTGTTCAGCAGGGGGGCAATGAAATCGGCGTTGACCAGAAGGAGTTCCAAACGGTCCAGTGTATTTACCAGGCGAATGCGCGGGCGACTTTCAAATTCGTAAACGCCAGGTTGAGACTCGGTCTGGTAATAATAAGGAATGGCTCGGTAATCGTTCGAATGGTTCAGCAACCATGATTCAAGCTCTTCGATTCGATAGTGGCGTTCTCGGGTGGAAGGTCCCGATCCCAGAGTGAAATAGCGCGCGAATTCGAAGATTGAGTCGAGGAGCGGCTTATCCTCTGCGCTCTGAGTCGGATCACCCAATTTTTGAAGCGCCGGTTCCAGCCGGTCCTGGAATTCTTTGAATGTCCAGCTGCGGCGCGGCCTTCCCTTGGGATCCAGGTCCCAGCCTGTGATCGCATGCTCGTAGTCTTCAATGATCTCCTGGACCTTTCCATCTTGATCCGATGAAGGGTCGCAATAACTTCTGAGAGACCGCCTGATTTGTTCTCGGACCTCGTCGTTGTACTCGGGTTTTGGAATGGGCGTTGGCTCGGGTTTTTGATCGAGCAGCTTCTCGCCGTAAATCATCAAATCCGGAAAGTCGGGATTCCTGAGAACCAGGTCGGAGGCGAGAAAGGCCTCCAAGTGCCGGAGTTTCGCCCGGACTTCTCCGTTCTCGACCAGGTAGCCCGCCAGATTAATCAGCGGCCGGAGCGGATCCCGCAATGCTTCCCCATCGCCGGTCAGCCAATAGGGTGCTGCGCTGAGCAGACGATCGAAGCGGGACCGGTGCGAACTGTTTTCAACAGATGAACTCCGAAGCCAACTATGGACAAGGTATTCGAATTCCGGTTGGTTTAGAGTCAACGTCTTTAACATTTCCACCGGCAACGCCAAATATGAGTGGCCGGATTCTGTTTTTGTATTTTGAAGAAAACGGATGGATTCCGTAATTTCCGAATGCTTCTGGTCGCCGTTCACGCAACTCAGGAAGTTTTCGAGCAGGTCAGCAAACCCCGGGTCTTCGACGTCGCTGAGCTTCTTGCCGAGGTCGATCCGGCTGCATGCAGGCACGGTTTCGGGGGCGGTGACAGGTGAGTTCTCGAACATCACTAGATCCGCGCTCGTCAAGTCGTGTCGTCGTTGAGCGGAAAACGGGGGTTCATTGAGACGCTGAATTGGGGTCGCACCCTCTCGGGCGAACTTATGGAAAATCGTGAAGATCGCGCCGAGCAGGTCCTTCAGGCGCCCGTCTTTCGACATTCTCGAGAAGAGTGCGACCGCGGGCTGAAATTCCGGCATATCGGATATTTCGAAAACGGTGTTAAAAACCGCTTCATTCTTCGTCGATTCGGCGAGGAATCGGTGCAGGATGTCGAAAAGAGGATGGACGTCGTTGATGTAATAGGCCGACCTCAGGTCTCTGAGAGCGGGGACTAGAATCGGCTCGTTCGCATTCATGAAATGTCGCAGGCTACGGACGAAATTATAGAGGCTTTGCTTTTTTGTTCGGGAGAGCACGTCCGTCAAGACATCATAGAGACTGCCGTTATCGAGTGTTTGAGTGGGTTCAATCACGAACTTCAGAAGCTCGATGAGGTCTTCCCTGTGCTCAAGCCGGATCAGGCTAACGACCAAAAAAAGATTGTTCCAGGCTTTCCGGCCGTTCAGTTCGTCGAGCAGGGGAGTGAGATGTTTGAAACCTGCCGAGTCTTCAGCCGGCCCCCCGTTCAAACCATTTCCCGTATCGGCCAGGATGTCGATCATCAGTTTGAGCATTGGACGTTGCAGATTGAGTGTCCTGTCCGGGTCCGAAGCGATTCGCATTAGCTCGGCTATCAGCCCGATGGAAGAGTGGTCCGCGAGACGCATCAGGTAAGGGTAATATTCGCTGAGTTGAGGGGGGTAGGCGCAAAAAGAACTCATGGACGCCAGAGTAAGATGGTTCTCCCGTTTTATGAACGAAGCCGCGTCCTCGGGAGTCCTCTTTTTTCTGGATAGCTCGGAGAGAACGAAGGCGGCGGGATCGGGAATCAAAGCGCCGCCCTGCAGGCAGGGCAGCTTTTTGTGGCTATAGTGAAGAAGCGAGGTCAATCCGTCGAGGACCAAATCCTGGTGCCCGTCCGAATAGGGTTGGAGCATGGAATCAAGAATCGCCGCAATTTTTGGAACGCCTGTTCTCAGTTCTTCAGGCTCTGTCCCGACAAAAGTATCGAAAATTTTGAAAAGATCATGGCTGATCAGTGAGTTGATGAACTCTCGCCCTAGAGCGACTTGATTCGGCTCCTGCAAATATGCCAGGAGATGATCAGTGATCTCGTTCAGCGAGCGGCGGCTCGGCCGTTCCGTTTTGAAATGATCCTGCAGGGCTTTGAATGATCTCGATTCCGCAAGTGTGAGTGCCGCATTGAGTGTTCCCGGAATCGTTTCCGGGGTTATTTTTGTCGAAACCCTTTCAAATGCGCGGAGGAGCTTCTTGTCAGGGTTCCGGCCCACGACGTGGAGGGTTGTTGAGGCAAAATAGCCGTCTTGAAGAAGCGCGACGAGACTGGCGACAAATTCGTCGTTTTCGAGGAGGCGTCCGACTTGAAAGAGTGTTCGATCGAGGACGCCGGCGTCCACCAGGGTCTGGTGCGTCTCTTCCAGCTGATAGAGAATTTTGGAATCATTCAGGATGTATTTGTTGATTGCCGAAACGATCGGCTCAAGTCGCGCATCATCCAGCTTTCCGACCAATGTCGCAAGTTCCTGAAGGGCACCGTTTGAATTGAAGCAGTCGAGCAACTCCCGCGTGGTTTTTACGTCGAGCGTGGGATTCGTGAGACTCATTTGGGCACAGGCCGCGTTCACCTGCCGGTAACCCGAATTTTCTCGGAGCGCCTTGTCTTTTCCATCCCCAAACATTCCGAGTGAGCAGCCTGTCGTGAGTTGAAGTCCAAGCCCGATCATGAGAATGGCGGACCCGCATTTTAAAGGCGATTTCGAGAGGTGTGACCCAGAAGGCCTCATGGGTCGAATTGGCGCACCGCAGCACATCGGAACCTTTTAACCAACCAGGATGAGTTCGTCAAATGGCATTTCAGTGCCGCCCGTGGAAAGTTAAGTAATAAATTGTTGAAATTACATGGTTTTTTCGAGCGGCGGTAACCTGGGCTTCATAGGGCTCGGCAAGTACCGCTGTATGAACGAAGATTGCCCGGCTCTGCTTGCCAAATCGCAAACGGTGCCCATCCTTGTCTGGGGAAAGCGGGCTCGGAATGACAGAATCTGACAATCAAAATCCATCACAGGCGACAGGCGCGGGAGCGGGCGGGTTAATCCTTACGGACCAGACGCTTCCACCGAATTTGTTTGTCCTCCCGATTAACGGCCCCGTCGTTTTTCCGACTTTGCTCGCACCGCTGCTTGTCACTCAGCCGCGTTTGGTTGCCATGATCGAAGAGGCAATCAATCGCCAGCGTGTGATCGGACTTTTGCTGACCCGCGACACCGCTGAGATCAAAGATGAGACGCGTCCCGCCGACCTTCACGACATTGGAGTAGCGGTTAAAATTATCAAGCGTCTCAGAATGCCTGACGGGTCCGTGAATCTTCTCGTTCACAGCATGAAACGATTCCGGGCCAAACGCGTGCTTTCCGACCAGCCATACCTGGTCGTCGAAACGGAGTATCTGAACGATATTCTCGAAAAATCGACGGAGCAGGACGCGTTGACTCGAACGGTGATCGCCCATGTAAAAAAGCTCTCGGAGGTAAATCCGTTTTTTACCGAGGAGATGCGGTTGGCGATGATCAATGCTCCCGGGCCGGGTACCGTGGCCGATCTTGTCGCGTTTGCCCTTTCTCTCCCGAAGGCGGATGCCCAGCAATTTCTTGAAATGCTTCCGGTAAAGGCTCGTTTCGAGAAACTTCTGGTCCATTTGCGAAAGGAACAGGACCTCGCCGACGTCCAGCGCAAGATTAACGAGGACGTGAATTCGAAGATCAACAAACTTCAGCGGGAGTTTTTCCTGAAAGAGCAGATGAAATCGATTCGGCGCGAGCTCGGGATGGAGGAGGATGGAAAGGAAAAGTCAGTCCGAACCTTTCGGGAACGCATCGAGTCTCTTCAGTTGCCCGAAGAGGCGAAGAAAAGTGCGTTGGAAGAGCTTTCAAAATTCGAAACTCTCTCCGAGAACTCGCCCGAGTACAACGTGGTCCGAGGCTATCTCGAAACGATTTGTTCCCTGCCTTGGAGTAATGAAACGAAAGACAACCTGGACCTTGAGAACGCCCGCGCCGTCCTGAATTCAGAACACTATGGTCTGGAAAAAGTGAAGGACAGGATCATTGAGTTCCTTGCCGTCCGCCAACTGAAGCCCGATCCCCGGGGTTCGATCATCTGCCTGGTTGGTCCGCCCGGAGTCGGAAAAACATCGGTTGGAAAATCGATCGCGAAAACTCTCGGTCGGAAGTTCTACCGTTTTTCGCTCGGTGGCATGCGTGACGAGGCTGAAATCAAGGGGCATCGTCGTACCTACGTTGGTGCCATGCCCGGAAAGGTGATCCAGGGATTGAAGCGAGCCGGAGCAAAGAACGCGGTTTTGATGTTGGACGAAATCGACAAACTTGGACAGAGTTTCCAGGGAGATCCGGCCAGCGCGCTTCTCGAAGTTCTCGATCCCGAGCAGAATCATGCGTTCCTTGACCATTATCTGGATCTGCCTTTTGACTTGTCACGAGTGCTCTTTATAACGACAGCGAATACAACCGCTAATATTCCAGGTCCTCTCCTCGACCGGATGGAGGTGATCGAACTGCCCGGATATACACTCGAGGAAAAGGAGGATATTGCGCTTCGCTTTGTCATTCCGAAGGAACTCGAGGCAAATGGCTTGAAGCCGGAGCATCTCCGTATTGAAAAAGCGGCACTTCGAAAGATGATCACGGACTACGCGCGGGAACCGGGTCTTCGGACGCTTCAGCAGCTCGTGGGTCGCATCGCGCGGAAGGCCGCGGCTCTGATTGTTTCGCGGCGTTCAACAAAGGGGCATCGTTCGAGAAAAACCTCCAAGCCCATCGTGATTGGGGCGGAAGAGTTGGTGAATTGGCTCGGTCCGAAACGATTCTATAATGAGGTTGCGGAACGGATAACGTCGCCCGGTGTTGCCGTCGGTCTGGCTTGGACTCCTATGGGCGGTGATATTCTCTTTATCGAAGCGAGTGATATTCCCGGTACGGGAAATTTGAAACTTACCGGTCAAATGGGAGAGGTTATGACCGAGAGTGCTTCGATCGCCTGGAGTTACGTGAAACGAAAAATTTCCCGTGAACTTCAGCTCGAGAGACAGTTTTTCAGGTCTCATGATTACCATTTGCACATTCCCGCAGGCGCGATTCCGAAAGATGGCCCCTCGGCGGGTGTGACAATGGCGACGGCGCTCTATTCATTGCTTTCCGGGAGAAAGGCCAAACATCGTCTTGCAATGACCGGTGAATTGTCCCTTGTTGGGAAGGTTCTTCCCGTGGGCGGGATCAAGGAAAAGCTCCTTGCGGCGAGACGGAGTGGTATTCAGACTGTTGTTCTCCCGAAGCTCAATCAAAAGGATATGGCGGAGGTTCCGGAATACGCACTCCGCGGGATGACCCTCCATTTTGTAAATCATATCGAAGATGTCTTCGCACTTGCTCTTGAAGAGCGTCAGCCCACGTCAAAACGGATGCTCCGGAACGGAACGTTCAGCAGGGTACTGCGTTCAAAAAAGAAAACGATCGGCCGAACGGCGCTGAAAAATTATTATTAAGCGAGCGACGAAAAATTAGTGTTGCCGGGTTTCTGTCCGAGCTTTTGCGCGGTTGATTTCTCTCTCGAGCTTGCTTGTTCTCTCTCGATAGATTTCAATCCATTTATCGACCACGGAAGAATCGGAACCACTCTTCGCCTTCAGCCAATTGAAATAATCCAGGCGTTTCCGATAGCGTTCAAGTTCAGAAAAGGCGATATGGCTCATTCTGATCTCCCTCCAGGTTAGTTGGACATCGGTGGCAGGTCGTTCGAGCCTTCCACGCTTTCGGAAGACATGATGACCTTTCCCGCGGCTACTTCGCGCAGGGCTGTCACGATGATACGGTTCTTGCTCTTCACAAGAGGCTCGGATCCTTTATAAAGCTGTCGCGCACGCCTGGTTGCAAGGTGCACAAGTTCATACATATTACCGACGCGCTTGAGACAGTCTTCGATAGTAACGCGAGCCATGAATCACTCCTTAGTGCCGATAAGTTCGGTGGTTCGGGATCTTTGAGATACGCTAAGTATCTAATTTTTTAGGCTTAGTCAAGAGCCTGCCAGAGCGGCGTTTTTGGACGCCCTGCGGGGGGGGAGGGGCCGGCGGGTACATCGTGTCGAGAAGCGGCTTGTAGTGCTCGTCTATGAACTTACGTCGGAGCTTCAGAGATGGCGTCAGCTCGCCTCCTTCGATCGTAAATTCATTGGGGAGAATCATGAATTTCTTAATTGTTTCATAGCTCGCAAGTTCGAGATTCGCCTCATCAAGGATTTTCTGAACGAGTGAAAGAATGCGAGGGTGTTTGATCAATTCGGAGTACTCACTGAAGAGAATTCGGTTCTCATTCGCGTACTGAATCGTTTGTCCCTTATTGAGGGTGATGAGGGCCGTCAGGTAAGTTCGGCCATTCCCATGAATCGCGAAATGCTCGATCAACGAGTGCTTTGCCACGAGTTGTTCGATTTTCAGGGGAGCGATGTTCTTTCCTCCGCTCGTGATGATGATGTCTTTTTTCCGGTCAGTGATTCTGACAAAACCTTCCGGATCCAAAATGCCGATATCCCCGGTATGAAACCAGCCGTCTTTGAGACATTCGGCCGTCTCCTCGGCCATTTTGTAATAGCCCATGAACACCTTTTTCGATTTCACCAGGATTTCGCCATCACTGGCAATTCTGATGTTTACTTCGGGCATGGGTCGCCCGACTGATCCGAATCGGGTTTGTCCCGGAGTATTTAACGTGATCGGGCCGCAGGTTTCGGTCAGACCATACCCCTCCAGGATACGAAGACCTATGATTTGAGAGAACTCACCGATCTCGCGGGGAAGGGGGGCTCCTCCGCAAATCGCGAAGTTCAGTCGCCCTCCGAACCGGTCGGACGCTGCTTTGAAAATCAGATTTCTCGCGAGGATGTATTCAGCCTTTTTTCCTACCGAAGGGGATTTTTTCGCGTGAATCGCGCCGAAATATTCCGCGCCGACGTGAGTGGCCCAGTTAAATAACTTTCGGTAAGCAGAGGGGCTGGATGCCACATCGTTGCTGATCAGGTTGTAGGCTTTCTCAAAAATCCGGGGAACCGCGAAAATGATCGTGGGCCGTATTTCCCGAACATTCGACATCAGCTGGTCCACGGATTCCGCGAACGCCTCCTGCCAACCGAACGCATAGATTGCCATCGATTCTACTTTCCCAAGAATATGAGAAAACGGCAGAAAGGACAGGAGGATTTCGTGCTCCGGCGTGACGTGTTTCCCAAACGATTCCACGCAGTCCCCAAGCACACTCATCATGTTTTCATGCGTGATCATCGCGCCCTTGGGCTGGGAGGTCGTGCCCGAGGTGTAGCAAATCGTCAAAAGATCGCTCGGTTTGGCGGCATTCAGGTTATCGGAAAAATGGGCGGGGGATCGGCCTTCGTTTTCATGGCCGAGCTTCTTCAGGGAATCGAGTAAGATCACCTCGCCGAACGGTGTTTCGGTGAACGTTTCGGAGACGGGCGGGTCGATCAAAACGATTTTCTTAAGATTCGGAAAGGCTTTTTTGTCGGAACTTTGTTTGGCGAAAAGCTTCTTGAGCTGAGTCATGTCCTCCACGATGAGGATTTTTGATTCCGAATGGTTGATGATGTACTTGATGTCTTCGAGGGTGTTTGAGGCGTAAATCGGGACGGTTATTCCGCGTGCCCCGAGGATCGCGATATCGCAAAGCGGCCACTCATAACGAGTGTTTGACAATAAGGCGACCTTATCTCCGGGGGCGACTCCAAGTTTCATCAGGCCAAACGAGGTATTCCGTGTGGCAAGGTAGAACTCACTGAAAGTGACCCGCTTCCAGGTCGCCGCCTGGTTTGCGAACAGGGGTTTGGGCTTATAATGAAAGGCAACTCGGTCAGGTGATCCCGTGACTCGTGCCAGAAACGTTTCGCCTACGGTACTGCGAAGGATAAACCCCATTTTCCCCGTGCCTTATCGCGCTTTCTTTTTTGCCACGTCCATTTCACGTTCGGCGGACTTCTTTTTCAACTCCTGCCGTTTGTCATACTTCTTTTTGCCTTTGCCGAGTCCGAGTTCAACCTTCGCGCGGCCCGATTTAAAATACATTCGAAGTGGGATCACTGTAATCCCTTTTTGGGTGACAGCTCCGAGAATTTTTTCGATTTGATGCCTGTGCAGGAGGAGCTTTCTTTTTCTGAGCGGGTCATGGTTCCAGATATTTCCATGGGAGTAAGGCGCGATATGAACGTTCAGGAGCCACGCTTCCGTGCT
The DNA here is from genome assembly GCA_035291325.1 of Bdellovibrionota bacterium. Taxonomy (GTDB): domain Bacteria; phylum Bdellovibrionota; class UBA1018; order UBA1018; family UBA1018; genus XYD1-FULL-55-31. Next base: position 14,685 of record DATDSK010000234.1, read on the forward strand.
GGCCGAGGTTCTGGATATTTCGACGTAAGCGTCACGGAGATTCGGAGCCTGCTGTCGTAGACTTTTAATTTCGGTTCCCATGAGCACCATGCCCGCTTCAACGACCTCCTCAATGAAGTAGTTAGCGCGGGCGGCCGAATTCGTCGCGATCAGCTTTTCGCCGCTTCCTTTTCTTTCAGCGGTCATGGAGTTCCTACGTCGGACACTGGCACGCCTGGTTTTTTCTGCCCGGTCAGGCGGGACGGCTGGCTGTTTTGAGCAATACCGAGCGAAAGGATGATTTTGAAAGCTTCTTCGACTCTGAGATTGCTTTCGCGAATCTCGGTTTCCGGCACAATCAGATGAAAACCCGAAGTCGGGTTCGGCGTGGTTGGGACATAGATATTCAGGTACGTACCCGGTAATCCCGGCATCCGCGCCGGACCCGTGACAAACGCAATCACCCAAAGATCTTTTCTGGGATATTCAACATACACGACACGACTGAACTGCTGACCGCCTTGGGCTGCAAGTGTCTTCAAGAGCTGGTCAAGCGCGCTGTAAATGCTACGGATTACCGGAATGCGCTCTATAATATGCGCTAGCCCTGCGAGAGCTTGTCGACCGAGATATTGCTTGGAAATCCAGCCCAGCGCGGAGACGAGGATGGCAAGCAGCATTGTTGCACCGAACGTCAGCGCCAGATTGATGAGGAGCCCAAGAAAGGGATTCGGGAAGATGATTTCCGGATTCCACTGCTCCGGAAGGAGTTCTCGCAAATGCCAGACGGTACTCAGGGCAGCCGCGCCAATCCACGCGATCACGCCCAGGGGAATCAGGACCAGTAGTCCGGTAAAAAAATGTCCTTTGAGGAGTTCTATCAGTTTTCGCATTCCAAACCTCTTATATAGCTAAACTGAGGGATACTCCTCCGCCCAGTATTTTTCCACCAGCGTCGTATCCGGGAGCCCCTATCTTGCTTTCGGCGGGGTTCCCGGTTTCATCGCCGGGCGTTTTCGCGATCTGCTGGGTGACAAGATGATGGTATCCGGCGTGGAAATCAAGGCTACAGGGCGTATCAAAGTGGAGGAAGCGCTTGAATCGCAAGCCCAAACCAGCCGTGACAATATGTTGGGGAGGGTCGAGATAATTTCCTGGCCCGTTCGGCAGGTCCTTGAAAATGCTCGGCCGGTAGGCGTATCCCAAGCGGACGATCTTCTCTCCCCAGGAAACCTCGTGCGCCAGTCTCGGGATGACGATATCCCTGTAGCTGAACGTTGGATTCATGCTGCTTGAGATCGGGTTTCCCCCCGGCAGTCCGACCAAGGTAACCATGGGTTGCTTGAAATTTCGCCATGCCTGGTAATCCAATTCGGCGAGAATTCTCCAGTGTTCGGTCGCCGCCCAGGATGTTCCGAGTTGAATTGTCAGTGGATCGTAAAAGATGGCGGATTCGACGCTGAATTTGAACGGGACCACTTGCCCGAGAACCGGCAACCCGGATTCAAGAACCATGTCGTTGTTTGCGGAGACCGGAAGCCGAAGAACCCCACCCAGCGAAAAGTTTTTCAAGCCAGGCATGAAAAGGAAACCAAAGTAAGGCGCCGCTTTCGGTTTCAGCGTCGCTCTGAATTTCATCGTTGACGGCTTTTCTCCCGATTGGAGGAGTACGTCCGCGGTACTGGTCAGTCCGAAAGAAACGTGGAGGCCTGCTCCGGCGTGAAACCCTGGAACGAGTTCCGCTCCGGCTGCAAGCTCCATCTGCGGTCTCTGTGTCCTTGCACGATAAAGTACATACTCAGGTGTATAGACTTCACCGGTATCGAGATAAGCGAGCTGATTGAGGGGCAGAAAGAAAACGAGACCCAATGTCGCCTTCGCCTTATCTTCCAGTCTATAGCTGACTCCAAAGGCCTGACCCAAAGTGGAACGGTAAGAAACATCCACGTCGCCAGTTCGGGCCCGATCCGCGGTATAGGAGTTCGTGGTTGTAACGCCGTTAATCGGCTTGAAGTCGGGCCGCATCCCGAGAAGACTCCAGGTCAACGCCATTCGACGGTTGTCCTCCGGCCGGGTGCTCAACGGCAGACCGGCGGGGTTCGAATATCCGGCAAATCCATCGAAAGCCCAAGCCGTGGTTGCTTGAGCCAGGGCGGCAGACCGGGAGCTAAGACCGAACGTGTCGCCGGCATTCGCCCATAGGGTTCGCGCCCAAAAGAGGCTCAGGGCCATCGTGGCGTACAGTGCCAGCATCCGCGCGGGGCAAGGTGATGCATTTTTTATTTTCATAGGTCCCGGAGTCCTCGGAGCCGCAGATTTGCGAAATTCTGGAGTCCTTGTCTATCAGGCGTTCGTCGAGATCTTTCGGAAAGTCTGATATAAGCTGTCCCATTCTTCCCAGTTCAGCTGCTCAGCTCGTTTTGTACCATCAACGGGTGAGCGGTCCAAGGCGTTTCGAAGAACCCCGGACGGAAGTCCTGACCGGAGCATTTTCCGACGATGGCTAAATGCAGCTTTGAGTAGTGTTCTCCAGAGTGGCGCACCTTCGGTCGAGGCAGCATCCGGTATTCTCGGAAGGTCACGAGGTTTGAGGATGACGACTTCGGATTCAACATCTGGCGGAGGAGCGAAGGCGCGGGCAGGAACCGCCGAGAGCTTCTCGACGGTCCAGATGTTCTGAATCCAAAGTGAAAGGCTGCCCCAGGATTTGGAACCCGGCTCCGCGCGGAGTCTCCTGGCGACTTCGGCTTGGAACATCAGCACCATGACTGGAATCGACCGCCAATGTTCCGCGAGCCGGAGCAGAATGGCCGTTCCGGCCGAGTAGGGCAGATTGGATCCGACGGCTATCGGTTCTGTGGTCAGCCATCGGTCCTCCGGAAGGTCGAGGAAGTCTCCCTCTTCGACGCGAAAAAGGGCCTGAATGTTCTGGTTTCGCCAAATCGCGGCGAGTTCGCGATCCCGCTCGCAAAGGACAATCTCGTCGAACTCCGAAACGTACTCAGAATTCAGTATCATTGAGGTAAGCGCCCCTCGACCGGGTCCGATTTCCAGAATGCTTTTGCAGCCTGTTTTCCTGGCTTCGTCGATCAATGTGGAAGTGATAAGACGGCAAATGGCTTGGTCTTTCAGAAAGTGCTGTCCGAGTGCGCGCCGTTTTCCGTAAGCAGGCATAATTACCGGGTCAGACCTCTGGATTTGGTATGGCGTTAAGGGTGAGAAGGTCGTCGCCTCTGAATGCGTTTCCTTGAATAAACCTGAAAGCCCCGGCTGCAGCGACCATCGCGGCATTATCAGTACAAAATTCCTGCTCTGGAAAAAGGGGCTCACAAAGGAAGCCCTGCGCGGCCCATTCGGATATCAGGCGTTTTCTCAGGCGGGAGTTCGCGGCCACTCCGCCGACGACTGCGAGTGACTTGCAGCCATGTTCCCTGGCAGCGAGATAAATCTTGCTGAGAAGCGCGTCCACGATCGCCTCCTGAATCGATGCACAGAGATCCGCCAGATTGGCTTCCAGGAGGTTGGCTTTCTCGAGTTTTGCGGTTTCAAGTGCAACCGCTGTTTTCAGTCCGCTGAACGAGAAATCGTAAGTGGCTCTCTGCGGGAGCGCGCGAGGCAAGGAGAAGGCCTTCGGGTTTCCGGTTCGTGCTGTTTTATCGATCCAGACGCCGCCTGGATACGGAAAGCCGAGCGTTTTGGCGGTTTTGTCGAAGGCTTCGCCTGCGGCGTCGTCGCGAGAGCGCCCGATGAGGGATCGCTTCAGGAAGTCCAGGGGCCAGAGCTCTGGAAGTACTTTCATGACGTAAAGATTCGTGTGTCCTCCGGAGACAATTGCCAGAAGAAGCGGGAGCGGCGGGTCGGTTCTCATTGCGGCCAGGGACGGGGCTGAGGCGTGGGGCTTCCGCTTGATGAAGACACTCGCGGCATGGCCTTCCAGGTGATGAACGGCGACAAGCGGTTTTTTCAACGCATAGGCCAGCGCCTTCGCCGAGCTCACGCCGACCAGGAGGGCTCCCGCGAGTCCCGGGCGGTTTGTCACGGCGATCGCATCGACATCCCGATCTTGAACTCCCGCCTCACGTAACGCCTCTTCAATCATGGGATTAACCGTTTCAAGGTGATTGCGCGATGCGATTTCGGGTACAACGCCGCCATACGGCCGGTGGATGCCGGTTTGTGAAAACGTGGCCAATCCCATTACCTCGATGAACGAACCTGCATGGTAGCGAATTACGCTCGCGCTACATTCATCACAGGACGTTTCGATGCCGAGTATCAATGTCATGTTGCTAAAAACGAGCAGCTGCTACTTCAGCTTCGCGCGAGCCTTTTTCGCCTCCTGCGATTTCGGGAATTTCTCGATTAGTTCCTGATAGAAACTTTTCGCGTCATCCCTCATTCCGAGGGCGTCGAAAGACTGACCGATTTTCAGCAGGGCAACTGGCATCTTCTTCGACGTAGTGAACTTTTCCGGGAATTTCGAATAATCCACGATCGCTTTTTTGAACTGCTTCAGCTGGTAGTACGCTTCCGCGCGCATGAAGGTCGCTGATTCGGCTGACGGCTTTTGCTTTGGACCTTTTAAATAAGCCGTGAAGCTCTCGATTGCGCCTTCGTGATTTCCGGCTTCAAATTGCTGTTTGCCGCGTTCGAACAGTTCGGAGGGATCGGCTGTATTGGTGGCTTCGGCTTTCTTGATGGATTCCAGAATTGCTGCTTGAGCTTGCTCGAGCTCCGCAATCCGGGCCTCGAGTTTTTTCACATCTTCTTTGCCAGCAATCGAACTATTGGCGGCTTGCTGTTTGTCATTGCGTTCAAGATCCTCGATCCGGCCGGTCAAACGGGTGAGTTCGCCCTTAATCTCGTCAATAATGTACTGGCCCTGCGGCTGCACATCCTGGACTTTGGCGGGAACGGGATTGGAGACATCATCACTCGATGAGTCCTCCTTGAGCTGTGCGCGGGTTTTCAGGCATGCGGAATTGAGCAAAGTCAGCGCCAGAAGCAGGAAAAGCAGCATGCTTCTGTTCAGCTTTCTGGGGTTCATCGGGCTCATGAAACGCATAAGACTCATGATGGGTCTCTCCAGTGGGTGGTTTGTACCTTACGTTAGGTTTTCGAGCTTATCATGTCATTGCTAGGATGTCAGGGGCAGGATGTGAGCGGATTCTGTTACTGGAGGCCTTCAACGCCGCCGTTAGGGACGGGAAGCGGGCCTAGATCAGCCGGAGGAGTCGCCTGTCCCTGTGGCGCTTGCTGTCCCGGGCCTGGGCTCCGAGTTCCTTGCTTTTTGGTTTCTTCTGCAGCTTTCCGTTCCTCGTAAACATCGGCGGGTGTCGGCGTGGGGGTCGCGTATTCGTTCGGATCTGAAACCTTCGCGGGGGTGGGCTCGGGGGGCGGAGGG
>DATDSK010000235.1:0-11079 GCA_035291325.1 Bdellovibrionota bacterium
GGTCGCCGATCGCATTAATGAATTGAAGGAAAAAGACGAGAAGCTTGCCCAGGCTGAGATCGATCTCAGCTCATTGCCCGCAACCTGCAAAGAGGAATCTTTGGGAAGGCTCGGGGATAAGATTGCCGAGGAGAATCTGAGCCATCTCGACGATTGCGCGAGGAGTCGCGAGTTCTGTGAGGACGAAGAAGCGATGGGCCGTCTCAGTAACAGTATCGCCGAAATCGTCGATGAGCCTGAATTCGAGGATTTGAGTTCGAAGCTGCATGGTTTTAACCAGGCATGCGCCAAAACGAGGGCTGCCGGCGTGAAAGCGGATGAAGAAGAATTGGAAGCGAAGAAATGGAAGCCGTGTATTGGTGCGGCGAAGGCGGTTGATAAGGCTAAAGAAGACATGGAAGGGATGTATAAAGAGAAAAAGGATACCGAGCGGGCTGAAAAGGACCTCACGGCAAAAAAGGAAGTATTCGACAAGGTTTGCATGAAAGTCGCCGGCGATAAATGGGACAACGGGCCGTCCGCCGGTCAGACCTATGAAGAATGGGCCACGGAAAACGCGCCCGGCGGGGACGAAGGCGGTGGCGGTGATGTCGCTTCAGCCGACAAAAAAGACGATAAAAAAGGAAAAGAAAAGAAAGACAAGAAGCCACCCAAATTCTCCGAAAGCGTGGATTGCAGCGCGATCGCGGCAAATCTCGAACGGCAGTTCGGCAAATACCAGCGTGTTTCCGGAAGCTACGGAAGCAAAGCGGACGAAGCGCAATAGTAAGGAACTTTCACCAGGATGCGGCAGCTTCGGTTCACCAAAATGCATGGGCTCGGGAACGACTTCGTCGTCGTGAACGACCTCGAAGGCGATACGAGTCCCGTCAACCCCGTTCTTGCGCGCAAGATCTGTGATCGTCGCTTCGGGATCGGGGCGGATCAGGTTTTGTGGCTCAAACGGCCCATCGATTCATCAGCGGATGCCCGGATGGAGATTTTGAATCCGGATGGCTCCTCGGCCGAAATGTGCGGGAACGGGATTCGCGCGGTGGCGCTTGAGCTGTTCCGAAAAAGCAGTAAAAAGGCTGGTAAGACTTCCTACGTCATCGAGACCCTTGCCGGGCTCAAGCACGTCGAAGTCCGTGACGAGGGGCGGTCGGTCAGGGTCGATATGGGCCAGCCTGTTTTGCGTGCCGAGCCGGCTGGCGATGGTGAACTGCTTCGCCTTCCATCCACTTTCGTGGACGCGGAGTCGATCCACTTTTTCGAGGTGAACGTCGGCAATCCTCATGCGGTGATCTTTGTCGAAGAGGTAGCTCGGTTTCCCGTCGAGCAGCACGGTCCACTCATTGAGCATCATCCACGCTTTCCCAAGCGTACCAACGTCGAATTCGTTCAGGTGTTGAGTTCGGGGTGTCTTCGAGTCAGGGTTTGGGAGCGGGGGACGGGCATCACTTTGGCGTGTGGGACCGGAGCTTGCGCGGCAGTCGTCGCGGCACTTGCCACGAGCCGCGTGACCGGTCCGGTGGCGGTCGAACTTCCCGGAGGGAGCCTGCGGGTCGAGTGGAGCGGTCCGGGACATTCCGTTTTTCTGGAAGGCCCGGCTGAAGAAACTTTTCGCGGTGAGTTCCCGCTCTAATTTATAAAACCGTGTCGTGCTTGAAGCCTTCGTCGTCCAGCTTCGGAAAATCGACGGTGTAGTGCAGCCCGCGGCTTTCCTTGCGCCGTAACGCGCATTCGACGATGAGCTCGGCGACGAGAAGGAGGTTTCGAAGCTCGACGAGATCCTTCGTGAGCAGGTAATCCCAGTAGTAGGCGTTTACTTCGGCTTTGAGGAGGTCGATTCGCCGTTTGGCGCGTTCGAGGCGGCGATTGCTGCGAACGATTCCGACGTAATTCCACATGATGTGACGGATCTCGAGCCAGTTGGCCGCGATATCGATCCGCTCTTCGATCGGAACGGCTTTACCCGAATCCCATTGCGGTACCCGGTCGATCGGCACGGGCGTCAAGGTGGCCGGGTTGTCCGATTTCGCGCCCTTTGCTTTTGCCGAAAGAAGAGCCGACGAGTGCTCGACCAGACGATGGCCGAAAACAACGGCCTCGAGCAGGGAATTGCTGGCGAGCCGGTTCGCGCCGTGAAGTCCCGTGCAGGCGACTTCCCCGACCGCATAGAGCCTGCCGATATTCGTTTGGGCGTTCGCGTCCACGCGAACGCCGCCGCAGGTGTAGTGGCAGGCGGGCACGACGGGGATGGGGCCTTCGGCGATATCGATCCCGAACTGCAGGCAACTCTCGTAAATGTGCGGGAACTTGCGTTTGAGATCCTTGATGTGAGTCGCATCGAGTACGACGTGCTTGTCGCCGGTACGCTTCATCTCCATGTCGATCGCGCGCGCGACGACGTCACGCGGAGCGAGCGAAGCCATCGGGTGGTACCGGCTCATGAATTCCTTGCCGTCCAAAGTTTTCAGAAGTGCGCCTTCGCCCCGCATCGCTTCCGAAATGAGAAACGTTCTCGCCGATGGATGATAGAGACAGGTCGGGTGAAACTGCATGAATTCGAGATTGGCGATTTTGGCTCCCGCCCGGTAGGCCATCGCGATGCCGTCGCCGGTCGCGATGTCGGGATTTGAAGTGTAGAGATACACTTTGCCCGCACCTCCGGTCGCGAGCACCGTGATATCGGCCGTGATCGTGATTACGGCGCCGCTTTGGCCTGTTTGGGCTTCCGGGCTGAGCACGTAGGCTCCGAAGCACTGGCCCGGTTGTCGGCCGCTGGCGCCCGTTTGGACGGTCTTCGCTTCGGTGATCAGGTCGACGGCAATATGATTTTCGAGAACCTGAATCAGAGGATTTTTCGCGACCTGTTCAAGGAGAGCTTTTTCAATCGCCCAGCCGGTCAGGTCATCGGCGTGCAGAATTCGTCGTTGGCCGTGCCCGCCTTCGCGATGGAGGTCGAAGCTCTCGGTCGGATCAACGGCATCGTGCGTTCGGGTGAACTTGACGCCTAATTCGATCAGCTCGCGGATGCGGGCCGGACCTTCCCTGACACAGAGATCAACAACGCCCTCGTTGCAGAGACCCGCCCCGGCAACCTGGGTGTCTTTCTTGTGTTCATCGAAACTATCGTCTTTTGACCAGACGGAGGCGATTCCGCCTTGGGCATAACGGGTAGCGCCTTCGGCTCGATCTGATTTGCAGACGAGGGTGACGGCAATGCCTTTCTGCGCGAACTTAATTGCGGTGCTCAGGCCGGCAATCCCGGTCCCCAGAATCAAAACCGGGGTATGAGATGTCGAGGGCATAAGGTGATCCGTTCAGTATCTTTATAGAACTACTATGCTATAGTCTATAGCATGCGCCTGAACGAGAGTCACGGAAGGGCTTTGAAACGCGTGATCCTGATCGCGGGGCTGGCGACATTCATCCTTACCCTCACGACGATGGTGTGGCGGGTGAAGGGCCTTCGCGAGGAGAGAGACGGGAGAGACCAATTCCTGGCGGAAGAAGTCGCCAAGGAAGCCGGTATCCTGACCCGGCAACTTCAGAATCGCATTCAGGAAATCCGGACTCTGGCTGAGACTTTACGGGATCAGGCGTTTTTTTCCTCAAACGCTATTTTGCATCTTACTGAACTGGCTGAACTGGTTACTGTCCCCGGAGGTCCGCTTCAGGTGGTCCGGACGGGGCGAAGTACGGCGCTCGGTCCGTATGGTGAATTGTCGCCCGCCATGGAAGATTTCTATCTTCGCACCATTGAAAAGCGATTTGGCGAGAAACGATTTGGCACCGGAGAGATTTCGTCCAAGGGCGTTTCCCTGCTCAGGGTGAAAAAAGATCCACTTCATTCGAAGGAGTGGCTTGCCCTTGCGTTTCATTCGGTGGCCATGCCCAACGCGACGGCAGGAACCGTTCTGGTTGCCCTGATCGATCCGGAGCGGGGCTTTGACGTTTCAGCGCGATCAATCAGGACTGACGGGGCGCTGATCCGTTCTTATGTCATGGCGGCGGATGGGATCGTTCTGGCGCATTCGACACGCTCGTATGCCGGATCCGATTTCGCGGGCTTTGATGTCGGGCGGGAAGTCGGGCGCGTATTGGCGACCAATTCCGCGGTTAAAGTTCGGCTTTTCGTCTCTGTCGACCAGGTAAAATCCTGGACCGCTCTGGTGCGGCTCGATCCGCTCCCGCTTGCGGTTGTTGTCGAGCGAGTCGCGGATCCTGAGATGACGATTCGGGAGGTCCTTCGCGCCTCTGGAGCGATCACCGGGTTTGGAGTTGTCGCCGCGATTTTCCTGTTCTGGCTTGTCTTTGGAACGGGTTTTCGCCTTGTGAATTGGGCTCGAGGAGCTCGTCCCGAGACGCCGCTCGAGGTGCCCCCGAAACCCGAGATGTCCGAGATGCTTGCGCCGCTCGAGTCAGTGGCTCCCTCGCGGAAAGATGTCCTGATTCTTGAGCCCATGCCTGCGGGAGTTGTTCCCGCATCTTTCGGGCCACGCGCTGATGAAGAAACGCCGGAAACCGAGTCGTCATCGTCTGGGCCTGCGGCGGCCGCAACCGATTTCACGTTCGGGTTTGAAAGGCAACCCGCTTCGGACGTCATCCAGTCACAAGGGGTTGAGCGGGCGTTTCTGGAATTCAGAAACGCCGATCCGGAGCTTCTTCTCGCTCAGCGGAAATTACAACAGGCTGCCGAGAACCGGGAACGTGAATCGGAAAGCTTGGCGCGCAATGAGCGAATCCTCTTCAGTGAATTCGAGACCCAGACCGCGCAGCTGCGCGAGCCGGGTGAAGTTGCCAAGCGGCTGACGTCGTTCGCGCATCGCTTTTTCGGCAGACCGGCACTTTTTTTCTGCTATCATCCCCGTACCAGAATCGCCGTGCTGCAAGCCCGAGCGGGTGTTCAGGAAAGCAATCGCATCGCCTTTCCGTTGACGGAGGAGGTCGTCGCGAATCTGCTGTTCACGGACGAATTCGGGGCGAGCCTGGCGTTGGCGGATTACGCACCGTTAGGACGCTCCGTCGCGGGTTCGTTCGGTGTTTCGGAATACAGGGCCTGGCCGGTTTTTCGAACCGCGGCGGCGGCCGGTTCGAACGATTCCGGGCTGATGGGGATTTTTATTCTGCTCGGAGGGACCACGCCCCGGATGCGCAAGCCGCTCGCCAGGATGATGAAAGTGACAGGTTTGGCTTACGAATATGCGATCGTCTCCCAATAGCATCAGCAGATTTGCGCGAGTGATCGCTTCGTGCAGTTCGGATGCGCTCTACGACAATTATGACGTGATCCGGCGAATGGTCCCGCATCAGTCGATCATGCCGATGATCAAGGCCAATGCCTACGGGCACGGCGCGGTTTGGGTGGCGAAGGGCCTCGTGCAAATGCCCGCGTTATACGGCTTCGGCGTGGCGACGCTCGAGGAGGGGCTCGAAGTACGGGAAGCCCTCGGAAGCAGAAGGCATCGGGTAAAAATCCTCGTCATGTCCGGAACGACGCCCTGGACAGAGGACAAAGGGCAGTTCTGCGAACGTCACGATCTGACGCCCGTTATCGCGACCGAGCGCGATTGGCAGCAGTTCCTGAAGGGCGGATGGGCGGAACGTATTTCCTACGAGCTGAAATTCAATACTGGGATGAACCGGCTCGGGATTCCGATCGGACTCGCGCCCTCGATCGCGAGATCCCTCCGCAACCGGTCGGCGACCAGTCACCCTTCAGGCGTTCTGAGCCATCTCGCGATCGCGGATCACCCGGAATCGAAGCTCAGTATCTCGCAGAAAGAGCGCTTCATCAGCTTGCGGGGCGAGCTTTCGGGCGCTTTCCCGAACGCGCATTTTCACCTGGCTTCGAGTTCCGGCATCTGGAAACACCAGGCCTGGGGGCTCAAGGATCTGACCGATGTCGTGCGACCGGGAATCGCGCTTTACGGAATCGCGCCATGGGACGGCGCTCCTGAACGAGGGCTCACTCCGGTGATGTCACTCAAGGCCTCGGTGGTCGCGGTCAATCAGTTGAAGCGCGGGGACAGCACGGGGTATGGCGGGGCTTTCACTTTCGCCGGGACTGATTTGACTTACGTCGCGACTCTGTCCGCGGGGTATGCCGACGGCATTCAGCGGGCATTGAGTAACTACGGTTATGCCTGGGTCAGCGGTCACGCGTCGCGCTTCACGGGAGTCGTGAGCATGGATCTTTGCACCATTGGCTGTACGGCGAAGACTCGCGTCGGCGAGTGGGCCGAGATTATCGGTCCCAAGGTCGATATCTGGGCTCAGGCCCGCGAGGCCCGGACCATTCCATATGAGCTTTTGACTTCTATCTCGAGCCGGGTACAAAGAGTATATGACAAGTGAAACTTCGCGCGGCGCCGTTCGGTTGGAAAAGGTCACCAAAAGCTTCCGCGGGGGGCGCGATAAAGTACTCAGAGGCGTTTCGATCGATTTCCCTGTCGGAAAGCTGACGTATATTCTCGGGTCTTCCGGTGCGGGAAAATCCGTTCTTCTCAAGCATATCTTGGGGCTGCTCCGTCCTGATTCGGGGCATGTTTGGGTTGCCGGTAAAGATCTGGCTACTCTCAGGGGCCGCGAACTTGCCCGTCACCGGATGGTATTCGGAATGCTTTTCCAGAACGCCGCGCTTTTTGACGACATGAGCGTGTTTGAAAACGTGGCGTTTCCGCTTCGCGAGCACACGACGCTCAGTGAGAAGGAAATCGAAGATAAGGTCACAAAGTCCCTGTCAATTCTCGGAATGACCGGCGGTTACGATAAACTTCCCAATGAGCTTTCGGGAGGAATGCGAAAGCGGGTGGGGCTTGCCCGGGCGATCATTCGTGAGCCCTCGATCCTTCTCTATGACGAACCGACGACCGGGCTTGATCCGGTTACGCGTACCACCGTCGATGAACTCATTGAAACCTTGAAGCGCGAACTCCGGCTCACCTCGATCGTGATCAGCCATGATATTCCTTCGGCTTTGCTGCTTGCCGATCAGATCGCGTTTTTAAATCAAGGGACGATCGTTTTTTGGGGCACTCCCAAGGAATTTCAGAAGGCGGAGCATGAGTCCATTCGGAAGTTTCTTGATGCGGAGCGGCGCACTGTGGACGCCTTTCAAGTTTAATTTTAAAAATAGAGAGGTTATTGTTGACCTATCCTATGGATCCAAACTCCCGGGACTCTCGCGAGCCACCCAAAGCAGTTGAACCCGTTCAGAATCCTGTTCAGAATCCTGTTCAGAATCCTGTTCAGAATAATGAAGCACTGTCCACTTCGTCGTCTCACGGCGCTCCCGCCCCTGAGCTGCCGAAAGCTGAGGAATGGCTGGTTCGCTCCGCCAAGAACGTGATTTCGGGTCCGCACAAACGTGACGACGTCTGTCGCATGGTGACGGCCGGTGAATTGGGGCTTCAGGACGAAGTCTGCGCGGGCGGCAGCTATTGGATTTATCTTCACGAACGCGAGGAGATCAAAAAGCAACTGGGAGTGGAGGTTCCGAAATCAAAGAGCGGTGAAGAAGAAACTGATGAGGAAATCACCGAAACCGAAACGGCTTCCGACGATCTGGATCTTCTTTTGAACCAGAACCTTGCGAACCAGATCTCCGCAGATGATTCCACGAGTATCCTGAGTACCCGTTTGATGCGGGATCGACTTTCGTTAAAAGTAAGCGCCGCTTTCAATGCGGCATCATCGTCCACGGCGGCTACCACTTCCAAGGTACTGGGGGGGAGCGCGGGACTGGTCCCGCCTCGTTCAGTCGAGTCCTCGGGTTCAGCGCCATCCCCGGAGGGGGTTCCTGGAAATCCGGTTCGACCACCTGCAGTGATTCGGCCCAATCTTCAGATCCTCGGTCCCATTGAACGGCCTTCGGTCTGGCGCGGGCTGGCCTGGCTTCTGATCACGGCGGCAGGATTGCTTGTATACGCCGTTCTTCGCGCGTTACGGGACAGGGCCGGCCTGGGCGGTTAGTGTCCTGACTCAACACTAACCCCGGCTTTGGCGGCTGTATTTTCCGGGCTCACAAAAAAACAAATCGAGGAGCGTACTTTGAGGCTTCTGTGTTGATGCCGCATCCGCCGGTCTGTTCAGGATATCGAGGATCTGGCGCTTGCGATGATGAAGCTCGGACCGCCAGATCGGGTGATCGACCTCGACCCAGAGGACTCCGTCTTGAACCCGAATGGCCCGGGTATGTTTTGCGATAGCCGCTCCAACCGCGACTTCCCAGCGGCTCAGTGCCTCGGCCTCTTCGATTCGATGCGAGAGGGCCGGGTACCTCTTTCGAACCTTTTCCAGAATGCCGACCAGCTTCTCGAAGCCCATGAACTACCTCATACCAGAGAGCAGACTTGATTTGTAGGCTTCCATAATGGCCCCGGATCGAGTACTGGTAAGTCTTCAAGGTTACAAGATGAAAACTCGATTCCCGGTCTTCAGGAGTTCAAAAATTCTGGTGGTTGCCGTCATCGCGGCCTGCTTGGGGACCCAATGCGGCTACACTCTTCAGAGTTCCCGCAGTCCTTTGCTGGAGAAAGAAAATATTCGTCGGATCTACGTCTATCCGCTCACGAACAACACTTACAAAGCAGGCGTCGAAAATCTCGTTTACAATTCGCTGATCCGTACTCTTGCAACCGGGAGAAGAGTTGTGCTTGTGCAGCACCCAGAGGATGCCGACGCTTTTTTGCGCGGTTCGGTGAGTGCCGCGCAATCGGTTCCAAGCGCCGCGACGACGGCGGATAAACTCACGCCCTCGGGGCTCGGTCTGAGTAATGCGATTACGGTCGCAACGGTTTATTCGGCATCTCTGGCTTGTGAGTTTTCACTGATTCGAAGAGTGGCGAAACCCGGTCAGCGCGGAACAATCTGGTCTTCGAGTTTTTCGCGAAACAAATCTTTTCCGGCTTCAAACCAGCTCGACGTTCCGGGAACTACTACGGCTTTGATCAACGACAGCGAGTTTGATCGCGCGATTTCGGATCTGGCTGAGAGTATGATGGGCGACGTGCACGAGTCCATGCTTGCGATGTTTTAAGGAGTAGGGGACGAATGCCGAAGTTGGAAGCCAAAGTCGTACAGCGTGAATTGGATCAGGGATTCCTCTGGCCCGTCTACTGGCTGTTTGGCCCCGAGAAGATGAAATCGAGGGAGTTGCTGAAGCGCATACGTCGCCTGGCTTTCGGCGGTTCAGGCGAGACAAACGGCGAGGCTTACTCGAATGTTTTCGGATTAGCTGAAGAGGTTCTGGATGGGGCCGAAACCGACGCGTCTGAAATCGTGGACGCTGCCCAGAGCCCGTCCCTCGGTGGCGGTATCCGGCTCATTGTCGTTCGCGATGCGCATCTTCTGAAAAATCCGGACGCGCTCATGCCATTGATGGGCCCGAAAGTCGGGCCGGAAAACCGGGACCAGCTCATGAGCGTCTGCGTTTTTCTCTCGAAAGACCTGGACGGGCGCAAAAAATTCTCGAAAACCCTGCTTGAACGTGCTGCCGTGGTTTCATGTGAGGAGATCGCTGAACCGGATCGCGAAGCCTGGATTCAGTACCTCGCGAAACGTAAAAACCTGGTTGTTTCACCTGAAATCATCCTTCAACTCTCCTCGATCGATCCCTGGTCACTGGATGCCATGGATCAGGAGCTTGAAAAATATTCTCTTTGTCAGTCGCCTGACGTTCTTCTCGGAAGTTTGAGCGGCTCTGCCATGGGAGGCGAGGCGTTCCTGAATGCATTTTTTTCGAGAAATCTTGCTGAAACGCTTCGGCACGTGGAGACTTTCGCGTACCGCCCTGATGAGGCATTGCCACTCCTCGGCCTCTTTGCATGGAACGTCCGGCACCTGGCGCTTTTGATGGCTGAGCAGCAGGCCGGGACTCGCACTCTGAAGATGAACCCGTATGTCGTGGAGCGTTTGCGAAAGTGGAGCGCGAAATGGACCGTTGCCGAAGTCCTTTCTCTTCAAGCAGATCTCGCCGAGATGGACCGTGAGTTGAAACAGACCCCGTTACTGCCTCTGGGGTCCTGGAGCAGTCTAGCGATGAAGTTCTGCACGGCGTCTTAGCCGAGTTCAGTCACCGGGCAGACCCCAGGTAAAACAACACCTGTCCCGCCTTCGAAGCAGGGGATACTTTCCCGGGTTTTACTGTTAGGCCGAGTGGCTAACTTATTTCTGAGTCGGAACGATCGCGGGCAGGAGCTTCTTCGCGAGAAGTGTCAAGCGGCTCACTTTGCGAGCGGCGCGCCCCCGCGGGATCGATCCTTTGCTTGCAGCTTTGCTGAGTGCGCGTACAGCGCTTTTGTAGGCGACTTTCGCTTTTTCGAGGTCCTTGCTTTTCAGCGCCTGAACGGCCGCGGTCAAAGCGGAATGAGTGGTGCTTCGGACTGTCTTATTGCGAACCTGACGATCATTCGCCTGCCGCGCGCGCTTGGTCGAAGTACGAGTATTAGCCATGGTGAAAACCCTTTCATACACCGAATGCCCTAATGGCAACGGTTCTCGGATGGGATATATAAAAAAACCAATTTAATCAACCCAGTTTTGAGAAAAGAATGGACGCCATCCGTCGCCTAGGTGAGTGGCCCAGTCTTGCCCTGTTGCCCTGTCAGGCGCGCGATGTACTTTTGAACGCCGTCTTCGAGCCGTGTGAACGGACGCTCGTAGCCCTGACTTCGGAGCCGCTCCATTTTGGCTTCGGTGAAATATTGATAACGATCCCTGATCTCGACAGGGGTGTCGATGAAGTCGATCTTTTCCGGCAATTCTAGGGCAGCAAAAACGGCGCGCGCCAGATCGAGATAGGTTCGCGCATGTCCGGTTCCGAGATTAAAGATCCCGCGTGGGATCGGGTGCTCGAGCGCGAAATGGAGCACCCGGACGGCATCCTCAACGAACACGAAATCGCGTTTCTGATGGCCGTCGGCGATTCCTTCACGGTGGCTCTTGAACAGCCGGACGCGCCCTGTCGCGCGGATCTGATCATAGGCGTGGAGAACGACGCTGGCCATTTTATTTTTATGCCGTTCACCGAAACCGTATACGTTGAAAAATTTAAAACCGCTCCAGGACGGTGGCTTTCGTCCGGCCTGCTCC
>DATDSK010000236.1:0-3669 GCA_035291325.1 Bdellovibrionota bacterium
GCGAGTCCCTTGATATCGGCGGGAAAGAAAGTCATGGGCGTGCGTCCGTCGGCGGCGACGAGACGAACCGCTTTCGCCGGCCTCGGGAGCAGCGACGCGGCGGCAGACCAGCCGTCACATATTCCGACCCAATGCTCCACCGTTCCGTAGGACTCATAAAGCCCCTGCCCCGCGGCCCAGTTCTGCGCGGTCAGGGTTCCATTCCAGTCGCCGATGAGCGCGTCGTACTTTTCGGACGGCGAAAGCATATTCACCCACGCTTGAACTCCCGAATTGAAAAGAGCGGATGCGGGGCGGTTCCAGATATACGAACGGTTGACGTACCAGTTGTGACTCTTGGGAAATTGCGGGTCACCGTAACGGGCGCCGAGCATGCCCTGAAAGACGGGCCAATAATCACCGGACCAGGGTGTCCGGTCCAACTGCGCGGCAAGGAGACCGGCCTTTTCCAACTCGGGAAGGGTCCTGATGAGATCCGAACGTCCGACCAACGCTTCGGGACGATCATTCCCCCAGATTTCCGAGAGCGCCCCGCTCTCGTTCTGACATCTCCTCTGACCATCCACTTCACCGCAAATCCGAGTTCTCATCTCGTCCCGGGCCTGCACATAAGCACCCGTCGCGATATCATCTGCGGCGAATCGCGGCTCAGCGTCGATCGGATTTCCCTGCTCGTCCCGCTTTACGAGACGCATGCTCATCGCGTGAACTGGATTTTTGCGAAACTCCTTCAGATAGCGCTTCACCTCCGCCTTGCTCGGCTTCAGCGGTCGCACAACGGAGAGGTCCTGCGCGTACCCGGCAGGTTCCTGGATCAGGCCGACAGAGAGAAGGGCTGAGAAAAGGAGTGTTGAAAGAAGTATCCGCATGGTGCCCCCGGGAAGCTTCAAAGGTCGCAAGCGGATTGATCGCAGAACAGGAGAAAAAAAGAAAGTCACGGCATGGCAATCGCCACGGCTGGTCAGATCAGCCGAACCGGCGCGTTACCAGGACAGAACGACCTGCGCGAGAATGATTTTCGTAATCGTGGCGATCGGATGAACCATCGCATAACCCGCATTCGGATTCTCGTTCCTGGTTTGTTCCAACGCGAAACCCAAAACGGCCGGCTGCGTGAACATTCCCGCGATCATTCCGACAAGTCGGCTCATCGGAACTCCGAGAAATCGATAACCGATCACGAGGGCCCCGAACACCGTAAAAAGCGATACGGCGGTCCCGACTAACAGAATCAGCAAGCCCGGTCCATGAAGGATCGTCGAGAAGAAAGCATAACCGGCACGCGTCCCCACTCCCGCCAGGAAGAGCACGAGACCGATCTGCCGGATCATGAGCGTCGCACCGTAAGGAAGAACCCAGACGATGGAACCGGTGCGGTAAAGCTTCCCGAGCACGAGACCCACGACGAGCGGTCCCCCCGCTAAACCAAACTTCACGACTATTCCTGACGCCAACGGAAACGGGATCAGGCCAAACAGAATTCCCAAAGCCAAACCCGTACTGAAGCTCAGAATATCGATTTCGCTGACGGCCTTATAGGAATCGCCAAAATATGCGCTCACCTCATCCATGATCTCGCGACGGCAAAGCACCCGGATTCGATCTCCGGGTTCAAGCACGGTGTTCGAATGAGGCAAAAGCTCGACATCTCCGCGTCGGATTCGCGTCACCGCTATTTCATGGCTCCGCATGAAATCGAGTTCGCCCAGACGTCGCCCAATGATGTCTTTGTTCGAAACAAAAACGCGCCGGTAATCAAAAAGGCTTCGATCCGCCGAAAGATCCTCCTCGGCCTTCTCTCCCAGGCAGGAAGTCACTAGATCCAACTGATCCGTGGGCGCGATCACCACGACTTCATCACCGATCGAAAGCCGGGTATCATTCGACACGAGCTGTTGCTTTTCGTCATGCTTGTAGCGGCCGAACACTGCTTCCCAGTGATTCTGCCGCGCCAGTTCCTGAATCGGGATAATCGTCGCGCGCTGCTGCGTGACCAGAATCGTGCGGTTCCGTATCGGTCCATGAGCGCTCGGGCCCGGCACCGTTCCAGCCGCCGCCTGTTTCTCCTGTGAATAGTCGATCTTCCATAGTTTCTGGGCAAAGTAGATCGCCAGAATGGTGCCGAGGACCCCCATGGGATAGGTCAGCGAGTATCCGACCACCGGCTTCGTCAAAATTACTTCAGAAACTCCAGCGGCGACGTGACTCTTCAGCTGGTCCAGAACACCGGCCAGGGCAGGCGTGTTATTCAGACTGCCCGCGAAGATCCCGCTCGCCGTTGCCGAATCGAATTTGAACAACCACATCGCCGCCACGGTCACGATCGCGGCGCCGATGAGAAGCGAAATCACGAACGCGGTTTCGCGAAGTCCTTTACGCCGAAAGGACGAAAAGAAAGCCGGGCCGCTGCTCAAACCAATGGTGTAAACGAAGAGCGTGAGTCCGAACATCGAAAGAAGTTCAGGCACCTTGAGCTCCGGATGGAGCGCCCCCGCGAAAAGGCCGACAAACAACACAGCCGAAACGCCGAGGCTTCCGCCTTTGATGTGAATGCGACCGATCGGGAACCCGATCGCGGCGACCAGAAAAAGAAGCAGAAGCGGATTTTTGATGAGCAAGTCGATGAACATGGCCTAGTTATAGGCCGATCAGAAACGCCCACAAGCAAAAAAAAACGAGCCTACCCCGCCTAAGCGAAACAAGCTCGTCTGAGAGATCCTTTTTAAAAAAGTCGCTTTGACCGAAAACGCTGCGCGTTACATCAACTGACAGGTACCGAGTGGGATTGAGTCCACCAGTTCCGTCCTGATCCCGCGCTCGCCTTCGAAATAGCCAAGCAGCGCTTTATCCAGCGGTTCGCGAAAGCCAATCGAGAAGATCTCCCGTTGGGTTTCATAGATACTCTTGATGGTCACAACACCCGGGCAGTTCGAATGCCACCCATAACCGCCTGGATAGCCGGGATATGGCTGGTAACCCGGATGAGGAGGATACGGATGACCGGGGTAACCGGGCTGATAAGGATAGCCGGGGTTATAATAGCATCCAGGGGCATTGGAATACGTCCGGCACGGATCGTAGCACATACCTCCCGTAAAACAGGTCTGCGAACCGACTTCCTCGTGCCTGCTGATCAATTCGTAACGGGTCAAAGCTTCCAAATCCACCGGCTGCTTGATTTTGTCAGCCGACAGATAAAAATCCTTCTTGTTGGCCAAAACCTTTTTCGGCACCTTCACCGAAACAGCCTGATGTGAAGTTCTGATTTCGAGTTTGGGACTGAAGGCGCTCTTGATCTGAACGGTCGCGGAACCCGCGCCCAATTCAGCCGTGGTTCCTTCTTCGGTGATGATCGGAATCGCACGATCACCCGTCAGGGTGATCTTCCCCGAAATCGGCTTCCCGCACGCCGCGAAAGCCAGGGTCAGCGTCATCAAAGCAATCATTCTCATCATAACGATCTCCTTAAAAAATGGTTGGCACCATTAATAGCTAATTCCAGTCGGGTATACTCATTCGGGTTCGAGAGGTCAAGAAAAGTCCCAAAAATTCCCCGAAATTGCATGACTCAGCACCACTTGCACGATTGCAAATGCCGTCCTATGACAGTGAAATGCGGTTCTACTTCTTGGTTTCGATCGTTTTACTCAGTATTTCCACAGCTTACCC
>DATDSK010000237.1:0-2911 GCA_035291325.1 Bdellovibrionota bacterium
GTTCAGGAGTTCCTCGCGCGTTCTCAGATAATTGAAGAGTGTTCCGCCATGCACGCTCAGGGATTTCGCCTGGAAAAGATTCGGCCCGACGGGATCCGCCGGACCGCTTGCCGACCCGAACAGGACGATGTGCCCGCAAAACGCGACAGCATCAAGATCACCGGGAAAGGTCGCCCTTCCGACTCCATCGTAAATCAGATCAACACCTTTTCCGTCAGTCAGCTTCCTGACTGACGCAACAAAATCTTCCCGGGTGTAGACAATCACATCCCGGGCGCCTGCCTCTGAAGCAATGCGCGCCTTCTCCTCCGTCGAAACCGTCCCGATCACGCGTACCCCGAGATGCGCGAGCCACTGCACGAGCAGCAACCCGACTCCTCCCGCGGCCGCGTGGACGAGAACCGTCATTTGCGATTGGCCGGTTTGGCCCGGTTGGATACGGACATACTCCGTGAGCAGATAATGAGCGGTCATTCCCTGCAACGGAAATGCAGCGCCTTGTTCGAAAGTCAGCTCGTCCGGCAAAGGAACAAGTTGGGCGGCTTTCACCAGGTTGTACTGAGCGTAAGAACCAAGCTGCAGCGTATAGGCGACGCGATCTCCCGGCTTGACCTCGCGAACGTCGCTCCCGATTTCTTCAACGACGCCGGAGCCCTCGAGACCGGGTGTATACGGAAGCGGAACGGAATAGCGACCGGATCGTTGATAGATATCGATGAAATTGAGTCCCGCGGCTTTGATTCTGACCAGAGCCTCGCCCGGGCCAGGGCTGGGTTTCGGAACCTCCTGCAACTTGAGGACACCGGCATCACCGTTCTTTTCGATTCGAATCGCTTTCATGAGAGCCTCTCGCCTTCCTTCGCCCAAGCCTATCAAATCTAATAGCCGCGCCCAGCCTTTTCAAGAGGGACAGAAGGTGCAGACTAGCGCGCATCGACGGTCCCGCTGTGCTGGCACGTGCGACATGAAAAGGCGGCCCCGGGAAAGCACCGTTCCCGAGGCCTGCCTTAGACTGAATGAATGCGAAAGAGAATCTCAAAACAGCGGAACGCCCGTCCAGATGTAACAGGTACCGCGTGTTCTCAGAAGACCATGGCTGCCCGTGTCGATCTCGAAGACGGAAGGTGCCACGTGATCACCGCTCGTGCCGTGAACACCGGAGTGCAAAGCTCCCCTAGGAATCGTGATCGAAGGATGCGGTCCTGCTTCACCTTGAATACGTGTTCCCAAAAGATCCGTGAAACGGCGCGCACTGTTGTTATAGATCAGCTTGTCCTCGCATGAGACTTCAAATTCAGGGTTTTCCGGAATCGTCGAATCATCCTGAACCTCTCCGCCGTCGATTGTGACCAGCTTGTTGAACCTGCTGGCCACCTTACAATTCTTATATCCATCCGGGTTTTCCGCGTTATTGTAATAACAAACGAGATTGAAGCAAGCCAGCTGTGTCGGCAACTCACATCGATCCGGGCAACCTGGCTGCTGCCCGGGGCCCTGCTGTCCCTGTCCTTGCCCGGGGCCCTGCTGTCCCTGCCCTTGCCCAGGTCCCTGTTGTCCCTGCCCTTGCCCGGGTCCCTGTTGTCCCTGCCCTTGCCCGGGTCCCTGCTGATGACCATCGTCAGCTAGAATCAGCTGCGACGGAATGGTCAGCGCTAAAATTGAAATTACCGCAAATACTCGCATGAATTCGCTCCTTTTGATGAAGTTCGATTAAGTCGTTCCTCTCGGACTGCAAACAACAGGCCCGTTGAAATCGGATCCGGGCATAACGGTTGCACAGTTGCCGCCGGCGCTGAGCATTGCTCGGCATCACGCATGAAGACGGGTCACAAATATGAGCCGAATCACGATTCTCTTTTCTGCATTTGTTCTGATCATGACTTCCTGTGCGCGGATTCAGCAGCCTCTGGATTTGCCACACGAACGGGACAGTTCTGTTCCGACGTTCCAGACCGGCCCGTCACCCTCGCCATCACCCGCACCGTCAGGCGAGCCCGCGACATCCGATCGCCCGCTCTGGACGGAGGTCCGGTACGCGGCCCGATGCGATACAGCGAATGATCCTTCCACTTGTTCCGGGCACTACGGTTTCACGGTTTTCAACTCAGGAAAGTTCCGGATCGGTCCCGCTCCCGAAGGACAGGTGCTCAGGGATTTTTTAACCCGCGCGGAATTTGAGTTGCTGAATAGCGCGCTCATATCGGCGATTCGGGCTCATTCGTCTTCGCATTCGTATTCCTCCGAAAGCCACTCCTCCCCCACGGAGGAACTCTTTATCGTGCAAAACGGAATTGAAGAACGCATGCCGATTGGAATGGCAACATGGCGCGAAGTTTTGGAACTTCTGCGGCAGCTCTCGCGACACTACTACCCCGATCCATTTCCAAATGACTGCATCGATGCCGCGCAGGAATTCAAAAAATCGACCGAGTCTTTGAAAAATTGCGAGGAAAATGCGGATTGCGTTTACCTCAGTCCTGACTTTCTCCCCGTAGAGGCCGAAAATCTGGACACGGTCGTCATTGACGATTGCAGTTACATCACGCCACTCGCCGTCGCCAATGCATTCGAAGCGGTTTCTCATCAACGCAAACTCCTGATGAAACGGGATCTGGCGCGAAGAGTCTGCGGCGAAAACCTTAAAAGAAAATCCTGCCTTCACGAAAAACGAATGGATGCTCTGGCCTTTCCACCGCTTTGCATCGAAAAACTCTGCCAAATTGCCCCGGCAGCGTCAGGAGTAACCCAATGATCCAGAAAACAAGAAAACTGATTTCCCACTCCCTTTACGCCGCACTCCTGATGATCGCTACTCCGGCACTTTCAGGACCGAGGCCGCCTTCGCCGTCTCCAGTGCCAACCCCAAGCCAAAACCGAACAGTCTGCTTGAACCTGCTCTGCAACTACGAAG